>NZ_JBJXIB010000092.1:0-24777 GCF_046115965.1 Janthinobacterium sp. CG_23.3
GGGCGGGGCGGTTTTGGTGGCATGCACGCATGATGCGTTATCCACGATTCGTTTACAACAACTTTCTACGCTGTACGCTCAGGCTGAATAGTCACTGTTTTTGTTGGATGCAATAGCATCCGTGGAATTTCAACGAAATAATGAATGTATCCGCACAGTAATAGTTTTTCAGAGCCGGCTATTGTCCCGGGACAAAGGAAAACGACGCTCCGCAGGCGCGGCGTCCGTTTCCTCGCCGACGGGAGCGGCTTTTCTTGCGTGCTATAATTAACTAAAAAATAAAATGTGTATTTTTGTAATTTTTAGCGAGTAAACATCGGCGAAATGAACGCAGAGCAGTCCGTTTGGGTGGTCAACCGGGAGTATCCGAACGGATACACGGTGGGACCGCATACGCATAGCCAAGGCCAGCTCACCTACGCCATCGCTGGGGTGATGGAGTTGTCCGTGGGCGAACATGTGTGGTTGATTCCGCCGGCGCGCGGCTTGTGGATTCCGTCCGAGATGGAACACCGCATGCGCGCGCGCGGCGCCGTCTCGCTGCGTTCGGTGTACGTGGAAAGCTGCGCCGGCCTGGCGGCCAGCCCGCTGGCGCCGCAGGCGGTGTTGATCTCGCCGCTGCTGCGCGAGCTGATCGTGCGCGCCAACGGCCTGCCCAAACGCTACGCCAAGGACAGCAAGGAGGCGCGCATCATGTCGCTGTTGATGGAGGAAATCACCTGGTCCGACGAGACCGCGCTGCGCCTGCCGACCACCCGCGACCCGCGCCTGCGGCGCATCTGCTCGGCCATCCTCGACAACCCGGCCGACCCGCGCGGCCTGGCCGAATGGGCCGGCATCGTCGGCGCCTCGCAGCGCACGCTGGCGCGGCTGTTCCACGCCCGGCTGGGCGTGTCCTACCTGTACTGGCGCCAGCAGGCGGCGGTGATGGCGGCGCTGCCGCGCCTGTGCGCCGGCGAAGCGGTGACCTTGATCGCCGGCGACCTGGGCTACGAGACGCCCGGCGCGTTCTCGGCCATGTTCCGGCGCATTATGCGGACCTCGCCCAGCCAGTACCGCAACAGCGTGGCGGGCGCCCAGACCGGCTAGCGTACCGGCGGCTCAACTCGCTTCACCGCCGTCGGCCAGCCAGCGCGCCGCGTCCAGCGCGTGGTAGCTGATGATGATGTCGGCGCCGGCCCGCTTCATGCCCAGCAATATTTCCAGCACCAGTTGCCGTTCGTCGATCCAGCCCTTGGCCGCCGCCGCCTTGACCATCGCGTATTCGCCGCTAACGTTGTAGGCGGCGACCGGCAGCAGGCACGCCGCCCGGATCTTGCCGACGATGTCGAGGTAGGCCATGGCCGGCTTGACCATGACGATGTCGGCGCCCTCGGCCACGTCCAGCGCGACCTCGCGCAGCGCCTCGCGCGCGTTGCTGGACTGCATCTGGTAACTGGCGCGGTCGCCCAGTTGCGGGCGCGAGTCGGCCGCCTCGCGGAATGGCCCGTAGAACGCCGACGCGTATTTCGCCGAGTACGACATGATGCCGACGTCCTGGAAGCCGGCCTGGTCGAGCGCGTGGCGGATGGCGCCGACCTGGCCGTCGACCATGCCGGCCGGCGCCACCATGTCGGCGCCGGCGCGGGCGTGGCTCAAGGCGACGCGGCCCAGCACGTCGAGCGTGGCGTCGTTGTCGATGCCGTCGCCGCGCAGCACGCCGCAGTGGCCGTGCTCGGCGTACTGGCACAGGCAGACGTCGGTCAGCACCAGCATTTCCGGCAGACCCTGCTTAATCAGGCGGATCGCCTGCGCCACCGGGGCGTCGTCGGCCCAGGCGCCGGAGCCGTCCTGCTCCTTCTTGGCGGGAATGCCGAACAACAGCACCGAGCGGATGCCCAGCTTCCAGGCGCGCGCGCACAGCGCCGGCACCAGGTCCGGCGACAGTTGCTCGACGCCCGGCATCGACGCCACCGGCTCGCTGCGCGCGCCGCCGTGGATGACGAATATCGGATACATCAGGTCGCTTGGCAGCAGGCAGGTTTCCCCCACCAACTCGCGGATGACGCGGCCTTTCCTCAAGCGCCGGGGCCGGCTGACTGGTAGCTTTTGCACAATGAAATCCTTTCACAATGGAGCGGGAAGGCCCCGCGGCGGGGCGGGGCCGGGGCGCGCGGCGGCTTACGCCAAGGCGGCGCTGCGCTCGGCCAGCGCGGCCAGCAATGCGCGCGCCGCTTGCGTCTCGTCGTCGTTGGTCTGGTGCGGCATGCCCGGATACACGCGCAAGTCGACCGTGGCGCCGGCGGCGCGAAACAGCGCCGCCGTTTCCTGCACGCGCGGCAGCGGAATCCAGCTGTCGGCGTCGCTGGCGCCCAGCAGCACCGGCATCGTCAAGGCGCGCGCCGGCGGCCGCGGCAATTGCCCGGGCGGGCCGATCAGCCCGCCGGACAGGGCCACCAGCCCGCCCCAGGCGGCCGGGTGGGTGTAGACATAGTGCGCGGCCAGGCAGGCGCCCTGGGAAAAGCCCATGAAGACGATGCGGCTGGCATCGAATCCGCGGCCGAGCAGCACGCGCACCGCCGCGTCGACGCAATCGATGGCGTAGTCGAGCGAGGGCTGGTTGGCCGCCAGCGGCGCCATGAAACCGTGCGGATACCAGCTGCGCTCCCTGGCCGAGGGCAAAACGCAGAGCGCCCGCGGCGCGTCCAAGGCGTCAAACAGCGCGCGCGCGTCGGCCGGCGACTGGCGCCGCCCGTGCAGCAAGACCACGGCGACGCCGGCCTCGTCGATGGCGGCGCCGTGGAACGCCGCTTCCCGCTCCCTGTGCGGATTGAGCGTCTGCGTCATCAGTGGCGGGCGGCGATGCCGAGGATGGCGCGCGCCTCGTCCGGCGACGCGACGTCGCGGCCCACCTCGCGCGACAGCGTGACCAGGCGCTCGACCAGCTGCGCATTGTCGCGCGCCAGTTCGCCGTACTGGTAATACACATTGTCCTCCAGGCCGGTGCGCACGTGCCCGCCCAACAACATCGTGTGCAGGTTAATCGACAACTGGCTTTTGCCGATGCCCAGCGCCGACCAGACGCTGTCCTGGGGAATGCTCTCGACGAAATGCAGCAGGTTCTTGCAGGTCGCCGCGGCGCCGCCGGGTATGCCCAAGGCAAAGCTGAAACACAGCACGCCTTGCAGGAAACCCTGCTCGCGCAAGGCCAGCGCCTCGCCGATGATGCCCTGGTGGTACACCTCGATTTCCGCCTTGACCTTGTATTCGGCGAGGTCGGTTGCCAACCGCTTGGCCAGCGCCGGCGAATTGATGAAGGGCTTGTTGCCGTGGTTGACCGAGCCGCAATTGAAGGAGGCGATCTCGGGGCGCAGGCACAAATGGTTCCACGCCTCTTTTTCATCCAGATGCGGCGGCAGGTTCAAGCCGGAGGTGCTGAAGTTGATCAGAATGTCGCATTTGTCGCGGATGCGCTCGGCGATTTCATGGTACTTCTCAAACTGGTAGGACGCGTTGCCGTGCTCGTCCCTGGCGTGGATGTGGGCGACGGCGGCGCCGGCGCTCCAGCACTGGTAGACCGACTCGGCGATTTCCTCGGGCGTAAACGGCACGCCCGGGTGTTTCTGGCGGCTGGTGATGCCACCGTTGACCGCGGCGGTGATGATCAATTTTTTCATAATGGATGGAACGCACTCTCTATTAAGTTACGACAACAAAAAAACGCCAAGGCGGACGCCGACGCCACGCTCACGCCGCCGCGGCCAGCGCGGCCGGTTTCGGCGCGCCCTTCGCTCCCAGGTAAATACCCAGGCCGATGAGCACCCCGCCGGCCAGTTCGACCGGACTCAACACGTAGCCGAACGCGAAAAAGGAAATAATCGAGGCGAACAGCGGCGACAGGAACAGGTAGCCGCAGGTTTGCACCGCGCCGCCCAGGCGCAGGGCCAGAAACCACAGGGCCATCGCGCCGGTAGTGGCCGGGACCGCCAGCCACAGGAAGGCCAGCCAGATGGGGGCGCTGACCGGCGCGGCGAATTTTTCGCCGGCGGCCGCCGCCAGCGCCGCCAGCACCAGCGCGCCGATCGCCATCTGCCAGAACGACAGCAGGAAAATATCGATGCGCAGGTTGGCGCGCTTGACCAGCAAGGTCGCGACCGACCAGCACAGCGCGCCGCACAGCACCAGCGCGTCGCCCAGGCCGAATTTGCCGGCCGCCACCGCCGCCGGGCCGATGCACAGCACCACGCCGACAAAGGAAATCAGCAAGCCGAGCAGCGCCAGCAGGCGGATTTTCTCCTTGAAGACGATGGCGGAAAGCAGCGCCACGAGCAGCGGCGTGCAGGCCATCAGGATCGACGCCTTGGGGGCGGAGGTGGTGCGCAAACCGAGGTTCAGGAATCCGGTCGAGCCGGCCGTCTGCAACAGGCCGACCGCGGCAATCACCCGCCACGGCATGGCCGGCGGGATGATCGGCCGCTTCAGAAATATCCGCTTCAACAGCAGGAAGGGGTAAATCGACAAGGCGGCCACCAGGAAGCGCAGGGAGACCGCCCACAGCGGCGTCATCTCTTGCAATACAGCCTTAGTGGCGGGAAAGGTGGAGCCGAACAACAGAGTCGACGCCAGGATGACGTAACCATATCTGGCAGGGTGCGCGTTGCTCGTCATACCGGCTCATTCCCATCATTCATGGGCCACTTATTGAACTGTGGCAATAGAATAATGATAGGGGAAGAGGCCGCCGGCGACTGCCCGCAAGCGGACAAACACTACGCGGAAATTGCCAAGTTGCGCCCGGCCACCCGGGCGGGGTGGCGGGCGCCGCGGCACATCAGCGGCGCGTCAAAAGCGGGTTTCGCGCGCGGCGCGCAGGAAATTGTCGAGGATGGGCGTGCAGTCGAGCAGTTCGACGCCGCCGGCGGAATGGAATTCCGGATGCCATTGCAGGCCGACGACGAAATGCGCGCGCTGGTAGCGGATCGCCTCGACGATGTTGTCCGGCTGCGAGACCGCCTCGATGGTGATGTCGCGCCCCAACTCCTTGACGGCCTGGTGGTGGATCGAATTGACCAGGGCTTCGCCGGTGTTTTTCGGGAACAGCGAGGCCAGCGTCGAGCCCTTCGGAAAGGCGATCGTGTGGCGGTGGCTGTCGTACAGGCTGTTGACGTGCTCGGCGGCGTCGGGCACGTCGGAGGCGATGTCCTGGTACAGCGTGCCGCCGAAGCCGACGTTGATCAGCTGGCAGCCGCGGCAGATGCCCAGCACCGGCTTGCCGGCGTCGACGAACTCGTGCAGCAGCTCCAGCTCGTACAGGTCGCGCGCGCGGTCGCCGTTCCACTCGGGCCGGGTGGCCGCCTCCGAATAGGTCTGCGGCGAGACGTCGGCGCCGCCCTGCAGCACCAGGCCGTCCAGGTGGCGCGCGTAGTGGCGCAGGGTAATGTTACTCGGATGCAGAAGGCCGCCCGTGTTGACCGTCGGAATCATGAACACCAGCACGTCGCGCGACATCACCCACTGCGCGATCGACTCCTCCAAATACTGCAGGTTTTTGCTGCGCAGGCCGGTCGAACCCGGTTCGGGATGGAAAATACGCGCGGAAATGCCGATGCGCAAGGTGCGGCGCATGAAATCGCGCCCGGCCTTGTCGCGCATGGCGCGGTAGCGCGCCATGACCACGCGCCAGCCCAGCGCGAACGGCGTGTCGTTTTCCTTCAGATAGCGCGGCGCCGAATCGGCGGAGCGGCGGTCGGGGATGCGTTCCGGGTGCGAGGCGCCCTTGTCGGTGCGGCGCTCGGCGCCGCCCTCGGGCCGCGGCGCGGCCTGGTCGGCGTCGGCCGGATTGGGGGGATCGATATCGGACATGGGCTTGGCACCTGCTGGCAACGATGATGTTTCAATATAAACCTACTGGGCAGTCCACACGATTAGATTTTGTAACAAAAACGCGCCGCGGGCGACGCCAACGAACGCCCGCGGCGTCGAGCCGGGGCCGGCGCGCCGGTTTTGCGGGCGCAAGCGGCGGGCGTATCAATGTATACGTGGCGTTTACGCGCCGGCCCCGGTTTTTTAGGGAATCTTTATACGCGGACTGCTAACCTTGAAAGCATCTCAACGACAGGTGCAAACCTCCCCATGGAACCTTCTTCGCGTCGCACATCCGGGCCTATCATCCTACCTTCGCGCCAGCGCCCGCCGCGCCGGCCGACCTTCTTGATGCACGTCACCGTCGATACCGGCCGCCTCACCGAGCTGCGCCGGCTTGTCGCCCACACCTGCGGTGGCATGCTTTCCTTCATGCGCGTCGAGCCGGTCGAGCACGCCGAGCGGATGAAGGTGTGGCTGTGCCTGCCCGAGCCGGCGATCCGCCTGGCCATGGACGCGGTGATGCGCCTGCTCCCGGCGGCGGAATTCGGGCGCATCCGCAAGGCGCAGCGATGATGAGCCACGCCCACCACGGCGCGCGGCAAGCGCCGGCCATGTTGAACAGCTGCGACAACGCCATGTCGTCCCGCCGCATCACCGCCCACTTCCAGGGCATCTGGGTGCCGATGGTCACGCCCTTGCGCGACGGCGACGTCGATTACGCCGCCGCGGCGGTCCTGGCGGCGCAGCTGGCCGCCAGCGGCATCCACGGCCTGGTCGTGTGCGCTAGCACCGGCGAGGCGGCGACGCTGAGCGAGGCCGAACAAGCCGCGCTGCTGCGCACGGTGCTCGACGCCGTCGGCCCGCACTTCCCCGTCGTCATGGGCGTCGCCGGCGGCGACACGCGCGCCGTCGCCGCGCGCGTGCAGCGCTACAACGACCAGCCGCTGGCCGGCCTGCTCATTTCCGCGCCCTCCTCCGTGCGCCCGTCGCAGGCCGGCATCCTGCGCCACTTCCAAGCCATTTCGGCGCTCACCGACCATTCGATCATCCTCTACAACATCCCGGCCCGCACCGGCGTCAACATCACCCCGGCCACCGTGGCGGAGCTCAGCCTGGACACGCGCTTCGTCGCCATCAAGGAAGCCGGCGGTGGCATGCGGCAGATCACCGAACTGCTGGCGACGACCCGGCTGGACGTGCTCAGCGGCGACGACGCGCTGCTGCTGGCGACGCTGTGCGCCGGCGGCCACGGCGCCATCTCGGCCGCCGCGCACATCCGCCCCGACCTGTACGCGCAGTTGTACGAATTGGTCAAAGGCGGCCACGCGCACGCGGCGCGGGAACTGTTCAAGGCCTTGCTGCCGATGATACGGCTGTTGTTCGCCGAGCCGAACCCCGGCCCGGTCAAGGCCGCGCTGGCGTTGCAGGGCCGGATCGGCGACGAGCTGCGCCTGCCGATGACGCCGATGACGGCCGCCGGCAGGGCGCGCCTGTCGAATGCGCTGGAGGCCTTGATGACGCTGCCGCGGTGGCCGGCGCGCGGCGCCCGCGCCGACCGGCGCGGCGACGGCCCGGCCACGCCGGTGCCAGCGGTATCCGGCGGCGCCGTCGTTCCCCGCGGGCGCCGCGATGATCATCGCCGTCACTGACGCGCACGGCGGCATGGACAAATCCATGCTGGCCGGCCGGTTGGCCGCCGCGCGCGCGCTGGCCGGGCGCAAGGTGCCGCTGCTCGACGCCGATCCGCGCCGCCGCGCGCTGGAATGCTGCGCCGCCCGGCCGAAGCTGGTGGCGCGCGCCCTCAGCGCCAAGGGTTTGCGGCCGCAACCGGAACACCTGGTCAACTGCGCTCCGGCCAATCCGCCCTTCTCCCAGCGGCCAACTCAACGCCGCCTGGGCCGGCCCCGCGCCGCATTCCCTTAAAAGGTTTTGGCAAGCGTCAGCACCAGCGCCGTCTTGCCGGTGAATTTGCCGTTCACCGGCGAGGCGTAGGCGCCCTTGTCGGCGTTGCTGCCGATGACGGCCAGCGCGCCCGTGAGCACCCCGAAGTCTTTCGTCACGCCAAGCTTCCAATCGCTGTAACTGGCCGCCGGCGCGCGCTTCACGCTCTGGTGGCCGGCGTGCAGGTTGCCGGTCCAGCCCTGCGTCAGGTCGATGTTCGCGCCGATGTCGAGGTAGCCGCTGTTGCTGCTGTCGACGGCGCCGAACAGGTTCGTCGCCGCGTGCGAATACTTGACGTAGGCCGGGCCGTAGCCGAGCTGGCCGTAGAGTTCAAGCGTGTCGGCGTTCTTCAGGCCGACCCTGCCCAGGTCGTTGCCGGCGTAGACATAGGCCAGCACCCCGACGTCGTAGGAAAAGTCGCGGGCGATCGCGCCGCGCCTGCCGCCGTACAGGTCGACTTCGACGTCGCCGCCACCGCCCGCGTCCCTGGTCCATTTGATGGTCGAGGCCCAGGCGCCGGCGTAGAAGCCGGTCGGATTGTTGACGTAGTCGGCGCCGCCTTGCAGCGCCGGCTCCAGGCGGGTTTGCGAGATGCCGCGGAAGCGGTAGTCGGAGACGCCGGCGACGTTGAAGCTCAGCTCGTTGTCGGGCTTGGCGTCTTGCGCGCGCAGCGGGCCGGCGGCGCAGGCTGCGGCGATGGCGCCGGCGAGGATCAGTTTTTTCATGGTGTTCTTCTTCGTAGTGGGTGGAATGGGCCTTCGCCGGAATGGCGCAGCCGGCCCGTCGCTGCAAAATTTTGGCCAGCCGCCCCCCTGGCGCGCGCGCGCCTTGTCACGTCGAAGGGGGCTCAGGCCGGGATGGCGTTAGTTCATAGCGGCAGCAACAGGCGATAGCCGACCGCCGTTTCGGTCAACAGGTAGACCGGCTGGGTCGGGTCGTTCTCCAGCTTGTGGCGCAGGTGCCCCATGTAGATGCGCAGGTAGTGGCCGTTCTCGGCGTGCGACGGCCCCCACACTTCGCGCAGCAGTTGCGGATTGCTGACGACGCGCCCGGCGTTCGCCACCAGTACCGACAGCAGCCGGAATTCGGTTGGCGTCAGGTGCACCAGCTGGCCGCCGCGCGTGACCAGGCGCGCCTTCAGGTCGACCTTGACGTCGCCGAACTGCAAGGCGCCGTCGGCGCCGGCGCCCGGCTGGCGCTGCCGGCGCAGCGTCGCGCGCACCCGCGCCAGCAACTCGCCGACGCCGAACGGCTTGCTCAGGTAGTCGTCGGCGCCGGCGTCCAGCGCGCGTATCTTGTCGCCCTCGCCGACCCGCGCCGACAGCACGATGATCGGCACGCCCGACCATTTGCGCACGTCGGCGATGAAGTCGATGCCGTCGCCGTCGGGCAGGCCGAGGTCGAGCACGATCAACCCGGGACGCCGGGTGCCGGCGTCGATCAAGCCGCGCTGCATCGTGGCCGACTCGAAAACCTGCCAGCCCTCCTGCTCCAGCGCGGCGCGCACGAAGCGGCGGATTTGCGGTTCGTCTTCGACCAGCAGGGCCGTCGCGGGGGTGTCGCTCATGGTATGTATCCGTTCAAGGTGGCGTCGCCGTCGTCGGGTGCGGGCATCGCCGGCGGCGTGCCCAGCGGCAGCGTGAAGACGAAGGCGGCGCCGTGCCGCGGCGCGCGGCCGGCGCGGATCGTACCGCCGTGCGCTTCGACGATGGCGCGGCAGATCGCCAGCCCCAGGCCGACGCCCGGCTTGGCCGACTCGCGTTCGCCGCGGGTGAATTTTTCAAAAATGGCTTCCTCGCGGCCGACCGGCAGGCCCGGGCCGTCGTCGTAGACCGTCACTTGCAGATACTGCCCGCTGGGTTCCGCCGCCACCGTGATGGCGCTGCCGGCCGGCGTGTACTTGGCGGCGTTCTCCAGCAGGTTGCACAGCACGCGCTCGATCAGCACGGCGTCGTAGCGCACCAGCGGCAGCGCGTCCGCCAGGCGGGTGCGCAGCGTGTGCGAGCGCAGTTGCGCGGCGCTGGCGCGCAGCGCGCTGCCGACCACCTCCTCCAGCGCCTGCCATTGCAGGTTCAGGCGCACGTGGCCGCTTTCAATGCGCGCCATGTCGAGCAGGTTGGCGACCAGGGCGCTCATGCGCAGCGCTTCCTGCTCCAGCGCGCGGGCCATGTCGAGCTGGGCCGGCGCCAGCGGCGGCGCCGACATCGCCAACGACTCCGACAGGCCGACCAGCGACGTCAACGGCGTGCGCAAATCGTGCGACAGCGCCGCCAGCAGCGCGTTGCGCAGCCGCTCCGACTCCATCTGCACCAGCGCGCCCTGGGCCACGTCGATGTAGTGGACCCGTTCGAGCGCGATGGCGGCCAGCGCGGCGAAGGTGTCGAGGTGCTGGCGCTGCTCCGGCACCAGCAGCCAGCGGCGCTTTTCGGGCAGCAGCGCCAGCAGGCCGCGGGTGCGCATCGGCGCCACCAGCGGCAGGTAGAACACCGTCGACGCCGGCAGCGTGTCGGTGCCGCTGCCGGCCGCCTCGGCGTGGTCGAAGGCCCACTGGGCGATGCCAAGGTCGACCTCGAGCCCGGCGCCGGGCGCGCCGTCGGCGGCCGCCGCCATGTGCAGACGGCCGTCGTCGTCCGGCACCAGCAGCGCGGCGCGGGCCTGGAAGGCGCGCTGGATGTAGTTGCGCGTAACTTCGACGATCTGCTCGGTCTGCAGCACGCCCGACAGGTCGCGGGCGAACTCATACAGCGCGCGGGCGCGCGCCTCGCGGTGCGCCGCCACCCGCGCCTGGAAGCGCAGGTCGGCGGTCAGGTGGCCGGTGATCAGGCCGACGGCCAGCATCACGCCAAAGGTGATCAGGTACTGGATGTCGCCGACGGCGAACGAAAAGCGCGGCGGCACGAAGCCGAAGTCGAAGGCGGCCACGCCGACCAGGCTGGCCAGCGCGGCCGGCCCGCGCCCCAGGCGCACCGCCACCAGCACCACCGTCAGCAGGAACAGCATGGCGATATTGGCCAGCGCCAGTCCCAGATGGTCCAGCAGCGGCAGGCAGAACGCCGCCGTCAGCAGGCTGGCGCCGGCGGCGAGCGCGTAGCGCCGGTGGCGCGCCGGGTGCCGGCCGGCCTGCGCGCCGTCCTCCGCGGCGCCGCGCGCGGCGGCGGCCGGCGCCGGCGTCCCCTGGCCGGCGGCCAGGCCGATTTGGATCAGGTCGGCGTCGGGCGCCAGTTGCGCGATGCGCTTGGCGTGCGCGGCGCGCCACGGCCAAGTGCGGTGGGCGCGTCCGACGATCAATTTCGAGATATTCCCGGCGCGGGCGTAGTCGACGATGGCGCCGGCGATGTCGTTGCCCGACAGGACGGCCGTGCGCGCCCCCAGGTCTTGCGCCAGTTTCAGCGTCTTCAGGATGCGCTCGCGCTGCGGCGACGGCAGGTGCCGCAACTGCGGCGTTTCAATGTAGACCGCGTGCCATTCGGCGTTGAGCTGGCTGGCCAGGCGCGCCGTGCTGCGCACCACGTGCTCGTTGCCCGGGCGCGGGCCGACGCAGGCCAGCAGCGCGGCGCCGGTCTTCCAGATCGGGTTGATGGATTTCTCGACGCGGTAGGCTTGCACCTCGTCTTGCACGCGGTCGGCGGTGCGCCTCAGCGCCAGCTCGCGCAGCGCGATCAGGTTGCCCTTGCGGAAAAAATTCTGCGACGCCCGCTCGGCCTGCCGCGGCTGGTAGACCTTGCCCAGCTTGAGGCGCTTGAGCAACTCGTCGGCGGGGAGGTCGACCAGCACCACCTCGTCGGCGCGGTCGAACACGGTGTCGGGCAGGGTTTCGGCCACGCGCACGCCGGTGATGCCGCCGACCACGTCGTTCAGGCTCTCCAGGTGCTGCACGTTGACCGTGGTGAAGACGTCGATGCCGGCGTCGAGCAACTCCTCGACGTCTTGCCAGCGCTTCGGGTGGCGCGACCCAGGCGCGTTCGAGTGCGCCAGTTCGTCCATCAATATCAGCGGCGGACGGCGCAGCAACGCCTCGTCCAGGTCGAACTCGGCCAGCGTCTTGCCGCGGTGGGCGAGCGCCTTGCGCGCCAGCAGCGGCAAGCCGTCGGCCAGCGCCAGCGTCTCGGCGCGGCCGTGGGTTTCGACGACGCCGACCAGCAACTGCTGGCCGTCCGCCTGCAATTTGCGGGCGGCCGCCAGCATCGCGTAGGTTTTGCCGACGCCCGCCGAAGCGCCGAAATAAATACGCAACTTGCCGCGCGCGGCCCTTCTTTCCTGTGCCTGGACCTGCGCCAGCAGGGCGTCGGGGTCGGGGCGTTGCTGCTCGTTCGGGAACATGCTTGCCTTGCTCGGAGTCGAATAGGTCGGATTAACGCGGCGCACGCCGCGCCGCCGGCTTAACCCGCATCTTACTTGCGGGCGGCGTCGAGCGCCATGTTCAGCGCCAGCACGTTGACGCGCGCCTCGCCGAGAAAGCCGAAATATCGCGCCTGTTCATGGCCCGCGACGATCTCGCGCACCCGCTCGGCCGGCATGCCGCGGGCGCGCGCGACGCGGCCGATCTGGTAGCGCGCCGCCGCCACGCTGATCTCCGGGTCCAGGCCGCTGCCCGAAGCCGTCGCCAGGTCGACCGGCACGGCCGCCGTATTGCCGGGGTCGGCCGCCCGCAGGGCGTCGACGCGGCCCTTGACGGCGTCCAGCTGGGCCGGATTGGCCGGCCCCAGGTTCGAGCCGCCCGAGCCGGCGCCGTTGTTGGCCATCGGGCTGGTGGCCGACGGCCGGCCCCAGAAGTAGCGCGGCGACGTGAACGACTGGCCGATCAGGCGCGAGCCGACCGCCTTGCCGCCGGCCAGCACGAGGCTGCCGCCCGCCTCGTCGGGGAAGACGGCCTGGCCGATGCCGGCCACGGCGAAGGGGTAGACGACGCCGCAGACCAGCGTCAGCGAGGCGAACAGCACCAGGGCGGGGCGAATGATGGAACTCATAATTGGTCCTTTATACGAAATGAAAAACGGAT
This sequence comes from Janthinobacterium sp. CG_23.3, assembly GCF_046115965.1. Classification (NCBI taxonomy): domain Bacteria; kingdom Pseudomonadati; phylum Pseudomonadota; class Betaproteobacteria; order Burkholderiales; family Oxalobacteraceae; genus Janthinobacterium; species Janthinobacterium sp. CG_23.3. The sequence goes on from NZ_JBJXIB010000092.1 coordinate 12,785, forward strand.
AACACCATGTCGATCAGCTTGATGCCGATAAAGGGCAGGACGATGCCGCCCACGCCGTACACCAGCAGGTTGCGGCGCAACAGCATGGCCGCGCCGATGGCCCGGTAGCGCACCCCCTTCAGCGCCAGCGGGATCAGCACCACGATAATGAGCGCGTTGAAAATGACCGCCGACATGATCGCCGACGCCGGGCTGGCCAGGTGCATCACGTCAAGCGCCTTGAGTTGCGGATAGGTGCCGACGAAGGCGGCCGGGATGATGGCGAAATACTTGGCGATGTCGTTGGCGATCGAAAACGTCGTCAGCGAGCCGCGCGTCATCAGCATCTGCTTGCCGATCTCGACGATCTCCAGCAGCTTGGTCGGGTTCGAATCGAGGTCGACCATGTTGCCGGCCTCCTTCGCCGCCTGGGTGCCGGAATTCATCGCCACGGCAACGTCGGCCTGGGCCAGCGCCGGGGCGTCGTTGGTGCCGTCGCCGGTCATCGCCACCAGCCGCCCCTGCGACTGGTAACTGCGGATCAATGCCAGCTTGTCCTCCGGCGTGGCCTCGGCCAGGAAGTCGTCGACGCCGGCCTCGGCGGCGATGGCGGCGGCCGTCAGCTTGTTGTCGCCGGTGATCATCACGGTCTTGATGCCCATCCTCCGCAGCTCGGCGAAACGCTCCTTGATGCCGCCCTTGACGATGTCCTTGAGCTCGACGGCGCCCATCACGCGGCCGTCGTCGACCACCACCAGCGGCGTGCCGCCGCGGCGGGCGATATCCTCGACGGCGCGCGCCACCTCCTCGGGATAGGGCCGGCCCAGCGCCTCGACGTACTTGCGCACCGAGTCGGCGGCGCCCTTGCGCACCGCGCGCCCGGCGACGTCGACGCCGCTCATCCGCGTCTGCGCCGTGAACGGCACGAAGCGCGCGTCCAGCGCCGCCATCTCGCGTTCGCGGATGTTGAAGCGCTGCTTGGCCAGCACCACGATGCTGCGCCCCTCCGGCGTCTCGTCGGCCAGCGAGGCCAGTTGCGCCGCGTCGGCCAGTTGCCGCTCGCTGACGCCGGGCGCGGCGACGAAGGCGGCCGCCTGGCGGTTGCCCAGCGTGATCGTGCCGGTCTTGTCGAGCAGCAGCACGTCGACGTCGCCGGCCGCCTCCACCGCGCGCCCCGAGGTGGCGATGACGTTGGCCTGCATCATGCGGCTCATGCCGGCCACGCCGATGGCCGACAGCAGGCCGCCGATGGTGGTCGGGATCAGGCACACCAGCAGCGCGATCAGCACCGTGATGGTGACCGGCGTGCCGGACTGGGCCGCGGCGACGGCGAACAGCGAGAACGGCAGCAGCGTCACGGTGACGATCAGGAAGACGATCGTCAGCGCCACCAGCAGGATCGTCAGCGCGATCTCGTTGGGCGTCTTCTGCCGCTTGGCGCCTTCGACCATGGCGATCATGCGGTCGATGAAGGCTTCGCCGGGGTAGACGCAAACGCGCACGATCAACCAGTCCGACAGCACGCGGGTGCCGCCGGTGACGGCCGAAAAGTCGCCGCCGGACTCGCGGATGACGGGCGCCGACTCGCCCGTGATGGCGCTTTCGTCGACCGAGGCGACGCCGGCGACGACGTCGCCGTCGGCCGGCACCACGTCGCCGGCCTCGACCAGCACCGTCATGCCCTTGCGCAGATCGGTGGCCGGGGTTGGCAACCAGCTCGCGCCGTGGACCGGCGTGGCCAGCTTCTTCGCCATCACGGTTTGTTTCAGCGCGCGCAGCGAGGCCGCCTGCGCCTTGCTGCGGCCCTCGGCCAGCGCCTCGGCGAAATTGGCGAACAACACCGTGAACCACAACCACACCGTGGTCGCCAGGATGAAGCCGGCGGGCGCCTCGGCGGCGCCGTTCAGGGCCTGGAAGTACAACAGCGTGGTGATGATGCTGCCGACGTAGACGACGAACATCACCGGGCTGCGCCACTGCGTGCGCGGGTGGAGTTTCTTGAACGCGTCCAGGACGGCGGGGCCGATCAGGGCGGCGTCGAACAGCGTCAGGCTTGTGCGTGACATGGTGAACCTCTTATTTGGTGAAAAGTTGCAGATGTTCGATGACCGGGCCGAGCGCCAGCGCCGGCACGTAATTGAGCACGCCGACCAGGACCACGATCCCGACCAGCAAGGCGATGAACATCGGACCGTGGGTCGGCATGGTGCCGGCGTTGGCCGCCAGGCGCTGCTTGGCGGCCAACGAACCGGCCACGGCCAGCACCGGCACGATCACGCCGAAGCGGCCGAACCACATCGCCACGGCCAGCATCACGTTATAGAAGGGCGTGTTGGCGGACAGGCCGGCGAAGGCGCTGCCGTTGTTGTTGGCGGCCGAGGTGAAGGCGTACAGCACCTCCGAGAAACCGTGCGCGCCGGGGTTCAGGATGCCGGCCTTGCCGGCATCGAGCATGACGGCGACGGCGGTGCCGCTGAGCACCAGGGCCGGCGTCGCCAGGATGGCCAGCGAGGTCATCTTCATTTCGTAGGCCTGGATCTTCTTGCCCAGGTATTCCGGGGTGCGCCCTATCATCAAGCCGGCGATGAACACCGCCAGGATGGCGAACATCAGCATGCCGTACAGGCCGGTGCCGACGCCGCCGAAAATGACTTCGCCGAACTGCATCAACAGCAGCGGCACGGCGCCGCCCAGCGGCATGAACGAGTCGTGCATCGCGTTGACGGCGCCGCAGGAGGCCGCCGTCGTCACGGCCGCGAACAGCGTCGAGCCGCCGATGCCGAAGCGCGTCTCCTTGCCCTCCATATTGCCGCCGGCCTGCAAGGCGCTGGCGCCCTGGTCAACGCCCAGCGCCTGCAAGGCCGGATGCGCGACCTGCTCGGCGCCCATCAGCGCCAGCGTCAGCGCGGTAAACAGCAAGGTCATCGCGGCCAGCACCGCCCAGCCCTGGCGCATATCGCCGACCATGCGCCCGAAGGTGAAGCACAAGCCGGCCGGGATCAGGAAGATCGCCAGCATCTGCAGGAAATTGCTCAGCGCGCTGGGGTTCTCGAACGGATGGGCCGAGTTTGCGTTGAAGAAGCCGCCGCCGTTGGTGCCGAGCAGCTTGATCGCCTCCTGCGACGCGACCGGGCCCATGGCCAGGGTTTGCGTCGTGGCGAGCCGGGCTTGCAGCACCGGCTGGCCGGCCGCGTCGAGCGCGGGCTGGCCGTCGGCGCCGGTGTGCGGCGCCGCGTACGCGACCGGCTCCAGCAGCGCCACCTCTGTATAGGCGGCGAAGTTCTGGACCACGCCCTGGCCCATCAACGCGACGGCGAAGAGCAGCGACAGCGGCAACAACACATACAGCGTCGAGCGCGTCATATCGACCCAGAAATTGCCGATCGACTTAGAGCTGCGCGACGAAAAACCGCGCAGCAGCGCGAAAATGACGCAGATGCCGGTCGCGGCGGAAAAGAAATTCTGCCCGGCCAGGCCCAGCATCTGCGTCAGGTAACTCATCGTCTGCTCGCCGCCGTAGCCCTGCCAGTTGGTGTTGGCGACGAAACTGACCGCCGTGTTGAACGAGGAATCCGGGCTGACCGCGCCCAGGCCCCGCGGATTCAGCGGCAACACGCCCTGCAGGCGCTGCAGCGCGTAGACGAAGACGGCGCCGAGCGTGTTGAAGACGATCAGCGCGATGGCGTAGCGCTTCCAGCCCATCGCCTTGTCGGCGGGCAGACCGGCCAGGCGGTACAGGCCGTTTTCACATGTCCGCAGCCAGCCCAGGCCGCGGATCGGGGCGGCGCCGGCGACCCTGGCCATATACAGGCCGAGCGGATAGGCCAGCGCCAGCAACACCAGCAGGAAGGCCAGCAACAACAACATCGATGGCGTCGTCATCACAGCTGCTCCGCCTTCAACAGCGCCACCAGCAAATACACCAACAGGGCGGCCGACACGACCGCGCCGAGCACATAAAACGCGTTCATTGCGGGCCTCCCAATTTGTCGCAAGCGACGGCAAAGCCGCACACGGCGGCGAAAAACGCGGCAATCAAGCCGATAAACACGATATCCATCACCATCCCCAGTAAGGTTTGTTTTGATGCCGTGAAGGTTAGCGGGAAGCGTCTAAAAATTTCGTAAAGACTCCAGGGGCGGGTGTAAACAAGATGTAAAAATCGCCGCGTTTCGTGTTTTTCCGGACGGCGGCGGGGTTTCGGCGCTCGCCGTTTGGCGTATTGCGCCCCGATAAGGATAGAATGCGCAGGCGTCCGCATAAACCCAGTACCGCCTTTATCAGCTTGAACACGTATGGCCACTAAAAAACCCGCATCAGACTACAGCGAATCATCGATCCGCGTCCTCAAGGGACTGGAACCCGTCAAGCAACGCCCGGGGATGTATACCCGCACTGAAAATCCGCTGCACATCATCCAGGAAGTGATCGACAACGCGTCCGACGAGGCGCTCGGCGGTCATTGCAATCTGATCTCCGTGACGCAAAACGTCGACGGCAGCGTTACCGTCGAGGACAACGGCCGCGGCATCCCGGTCGGCCTGCACCCCGAGGAAAACGTGCCGACCGTGGAAATCGTCTTCACCCGCCTGCACGCCGGCGGCAAGTTCGACAAGGGCTCCGGCGGCGCCTACGCCTTCTCCGGCGGCCTGCACGGCGTCGGCGTCTCGGTCACCAACGCGCTCTCGTCGCGCCTGGAGATCACCGTCTGGCGCAAGGAGGACAACGGCAACGGCCTGCACCACATGGTGTTCGCCGACGGCGAGGTGATCGAGCCGCTCAACTCCCGCCCGGCGCCGCGCGAGGGCAAGAAGTCCGGCACCCGCGTCACGGCCTGGCCGAATCCGAAGTATTTCGACTCGCCGCAGATTTCCCAGACCGAGCTGCAGCGCCTGTTGCGCTCGAAGGCGGTGCTGCTGCCCGGCGTCACCGTCACGCTGACCAACGCCAAGAGCGGCGACGTGCAGACCTGGTTGTACGCCGAGGGCCTGCGCGGCTACCTGACCGAGTCGCTGGCCCAGGTCTCCAACGGCGAGACCCTGATCCCGCTGTTCGAGGGCGCGCAGTACGCCGGCCCCGACGCCGAGGGCTTCGCCGAGGGCGAGGGCGCGGCCTGGGTGGTGGCCTGGACCGAGGAAGGCGCCATCGTGCGCGAATCCTACGTCAACCTGATCCCCACCTCGAACGGCGGCACCCACGAGTCCGGCCTGCGCGAGGGCCTGTTCGGCGCCGTCAAGAACTTCGTCGAGATGCATTCGCTGCTGCCCAAGGGCGTCAAGCTGCTGCCCGAGGACGTCTTCGCGCGCGCCTCCTTCGTGCTGTCGGCGAAGGTGCTGGACCCGCAGTTCCAGGGCCAGATCAAGGAGCGCCTGAATTCCCGCGACGCGGTGCGCCTGGTGTCGACCTTCACCAAGCCGCCGCTGGAGTTGTGGTTGAACCAGCACGTCGAATACGGCAGGAAGCTGGCCGACCTGGTCATCAAACAGGCGCAGTCGCGCCAGCGCTCGCTGCAAAAGGTCGAGAAGAAGAAATCCTCCGGCGTCGCCGTCCTGCCCGGCAAACTGACCGACTGCGAATCGACCGACATCGGCCGCAACGAGCTGTTCCTGGTCGAGGGCGACTCCGCCGGCGGTTCCGCCAAGATGGGCCGCGACAAGGAATTCCAGGCCATCCTGCCGCTGCGCGGCAAGGTGCTGAACTCGTGGGAGACCGACCGCGACCGCCTGTTCGCCAACAACGAGATCCACGACATGGCGGTGGCCATCGGCGTCGACCCGCACAGCCACGGCGACGCGCCCGACATGTCCGGCCTGCGCTACGGCAAGATCTGCATCCTCTCGGACGCGGACGTGGACGGCTCGCACATCCAGGTGCTGTTGCTGACCTTGTTCTTCAAGCATTTCCCGCAATTGATCGCCAGCGGCCACATCTGCATCGCCCGCCCGCCCCTGTACCGCGTCGACGCGCCGGCGCGCGGCAAGAAGCCGATCCAGAAAATCTACGCGCTCGACGACGGCGAGCTCGTCGCCATCGAGGACAAGCTGCGCAAGGAGGGCGTCAAGCAGGGCGCCTGGGCGATTTCCCGCTTCAAGGGCCTGGGCGAGATGAACGCCGAGCAGTTGTGGGAAACCACGATGAACCCCGACACGCGCCGGTTGCTGCCGGTGGCGCTGGGCGAGATCGACCACTCGGCCTCGTCGGCGCGCTTCAACATGCTGATGGGCAAGGGCGAGGCGGCCGGCCGCCGCGCCTGGATCGAGGAACACGGCAACGAGGCCGAAGCGGACATCTGACCGCGCCGACACGGCGGCCCGGCGCCCGGCGCCGCGCCGCCGCACCCCCATTTCAACACCGAACAACACTATGTCCACACAAGCAAACCTATTTGACGCCACCCCGCCCGAGCCGCCGGAGCCACCCGCCGACGGCGAAACGCTGACCCTGTCCACCTTCGCCGAGCGCGCCTACCTCGACTACGCGATCTCGGTGGTCAAGGGGCGCGCCCTGCCCGACGTCTGCGACGGCCAGAAGCCGGTGCAACGGCGCATCCTGTACGCGATGAACGAACTGGGCTTGAACGCCACCGCCAAGCCGCGCAAGTCGGCCGCCGTGGTCGGCGACGTGCTCGGCAAATTGCACCCGCACGGCGACCAGTCGGTCTACGACGCGCTGGTGCGCATGGCGCAGGACTTCTCGCTGCGCTACCCGCTGATCGACGGCCAGGGCAATTTCGGCTCGCGCGACGGCGACGGCGCCGCGGCGATGCGCTACACCGAGGCGCGCCTGACGCCGATCGCCCGCCTGCTGATGGAAGAGATCAACATGGGCACGGTCGACTTCCAGTCGAACTACGACGGCTCGACCGAGGAGCCGAAGCTGCTGCCGGCGCGCCTGCCGATGGTGCTGCTGAACGGCGCCTCCGGCATCGCCGTCGGCCTGGCCACGGAGATCCCGTCGCACAACCTGGCCGAGGTGGCGCAGGCCGCCGTGGCGCTGATCCGCAACCCGAAAATGACGCACGCCGAGCTGATGGCGATCATCCCCGGCCCGGACTTCCCGGGCGGCGGCCAGATCATCACGCCGCCGGCGCTGATCCAGGACATGTACGCCAACGGCCGCGGCAGCATGAAGGTGCGGGCGCGCTGGAAGATCGAAGAGCTGGCGCGCGGCCAGTGGCAGGCGGTGGTCACCGAACTGCCGCCGGGCACCTCGTCGCAGAAGGTATTGGAAGAGATCGAAGAGCTGACCAATCCGAAAATCAAGCTGGGCAAGAAGACCCTGTCGCCCGAGCAGATCACGCTCAAGGCGCTGGTCCTGAATTCGCTCGACACCATCCGCGACGAGTCCGGCCGCGCCGCGCCGGTGCGCCTGGTGTTCGAGCCGAAGTCGAAGAACCAGGACCAGACCGAGTTCATGTTGATGCTGCTGGCGCACACCTCGCTCGAATCGTCGACCTCGATCAACCTGGTGATGATAGGCGGCGACGGCCGGCCGCGGCAGAAGGGCCTGGGCGACATCCTGCGCGAATGGATCGATTTCCGCTTCACCACCGTGACCCGGCGCAGCACCTTCAAGCTGGGCAAGGTCGACGCCCGCATCCACATCCTCGAGGGTCGCGAGGCGATCCTGCTGAACATCGACAAGGTGATCCAGATCATCCGCCAATCGGACGAACCGAAGGCGGCCCTGATCGAGGCCTTCAAACTGTCGGAGATCCAGGCCGAGGACATCCTGGAAATCCGCCTGCGCCAGCTGGCGCGGCTGGAAACCATCAAGATCCAGCAGGAACTGGCCGAGCTGCGCAAGGAGCGCCAGGCGTTGCAAGACCTGCTCGAGAACCCGGCGTCGATGAAGCGCTGCATCATCAAGGAAATCGAGACCGACGCCAAGCAGTTCGGCGACGCCCGCCGCACGCTGATCGAGGAGGCGCAAAAAGCCGTCGCCGAGCAGAAGGTGGTCGACGAGCCGGTCACCGTGATCGTCTCCGACAAGGGTTGGATCCGCGCCCGCACCGGCGTCGGCCACGACCAGGCGCTGTTCACCTTCAAGGCCGGCGACACGCTGCACGGCGCCTTCGAGTGCCGCACCGTCGACACCCTGCTCGGCTTCGGCAACAACGGCAAGATCTATTCGGTGCCGGTGGCGGCCCTGCCCAACGCCCGCGGCGACGGCGTGCCGATCACCACGCTGGTCGACCTGGCCGGCGGCGCGCGCATCCTGCACTACTTCGCCGGCAACGCCGCCACGCTGCTGTTGCTGGCATCGAGCGCCGGCTACGGCTTCCTCGCCAAGGCCGGCGACATGGTCAGCCGCATCAAGGGCGGCAAGGCCTACATCACCCTCGACGATGGCGACCTGCCGCTGGCGCCGCGGGTGGTCGCCGACGGCGCCAGCGCCGTGGCCTGCGTCTCGGACGGCGCGCGCCTGCTGGTATTCGGCCTCGACGAGATGAAGACGCTGACCAACGGCGGCCGCGGCGTCACGCTGATGGAGCTCGACGCCAAGGAAAAACTGCTGACGGCACAGCCGATCAGCCAGAAGGGCGTGCTGGTGTCGGGCATCGGCCGCGCCGCGAAACCGCAGGAGGCGCGCCTGTCGGCCACCGGCCTGGCTGCCCACTTCGGCAAGCGCGCGCGCAAGGGCAAGACGCTGGAGTCGAAGCTGAAACCGGTGTCGCTGACGCCGATCGTCTGACGCGACCTTCAGTTAACCTGCCGCAGGTCGGATGAGCGTAGCGTAATCCGACCATGTTGGCCGAGGCGGGACGCGCAGCTTCAGGCCAACGTCGTCGGGTTAGCCACGCCGTGTAACGGAATGCGGGCTAACCCGACCCACGACAATCCCGGCAATGCTGGATGATCTTGAACCATGACCCAATCCCCCAAATATCAGCGCTGCCTGGTGATGGCCGGCGGCGGCTTCCGCTTCCCCTACTACCTCGGCATGTACGCCGCCGCCGTCGACAGCGGCAATCCACCCGACTTACTGCTGGCCAGCTGCGGCGGCTCGATCGCCGCGGCCGTGATCCAGGCCCTGCCCGACGACGCCCAGCGCAAGGCCTGGGTCAGTTCGCCGGCGATGTACGCCTTCCTGTGCGGCCTGCAGTCGACGCCGAAGGCGGCCATCGGCCGCTCCTTTGTGCGCGCGCTGAAACGCCGCCTGCAAAAAGGCCGCACCAAGCTGGTCCCGGACCTGTTCGACGACTATTTCTTCGAGATTCCGCCCGAGCTGCCGCTGCCGCCGCGGCAGTCGTACGACGCGCCGGCGGTGGCCATCGTCGGCGGCAAGATCCTGTTCGAACCGGAGGACGTCGGCCAGTTGCGCGCCGGGCGCAAGCTGTTCGCCGAGACGGTGTTCGGCGACGCGCGCAGCGCCGCCCTGCTCGACGGCATGGTCTCGCCGCTGAGCGCGCCGCAATGGGGCGACAACGCCATTGCGCCGCGCCTGCTCACCGACGTCGGCATGCCGATCGGCGACGCGGTGCGCATTTCGATTTCGGATATGTTTTATTTCCGCTGCCACGCCCACGAGGACCAGCACTACATGGGCGGCGTGATCGACCTGTTCCCGATCGAGGTGGCGCAGCGGATGGCGCACAGCGTGGTGATCGAGATGAAGGCGCCGTTCAGCCAGAACGCGGCCATTCCGGCGCTGCGGGCGGTGCTGGGCATCGACGGCAACCAGCGCCTGCGGCATATCCACGCCCAGCGCGCCGACGTGTGGATCGATTCCTCGGATGTCGAGCAGGTGCTGCGCAGCAGCGGCATGCAGCAAAAGCTGGCGTGGCGCGAAAACCGCATCCGCCTGGTGATGCCGGCCGACTACCGCAGCTTCGTCGTCCAGGTGGAAACGCAGTGGCAGTATGGCTACCAGCGCGCGCGCGAGGCGTTCGCCAAGGCCGCCGCCGGCGAGAAGCCGCAGATGCGCCACGCCACCAAACACAATCGGCCGGCGCCATGAAAAAAGCCGCCCATGACAAAAGAACCAAAGGCGAAAAGCCGGGGTCGGACCGGTCGGGTCCGTCCCCAGATTAACGTTTCTGGTTCTTTTGGCGGGGCGGCTGTCGGGCCGGCCGGTCTACTGACTACTGATTACTTCTTGGCTGCGGCGGCTTTCACGTCGGCGGCGCCCTTGGCTTTGACTTCTTCGGTTTTGGTGGCGGCGATGGCCTTGTCGGCGCTCGCCTCAACTTGTTCCTTGGCCAGTTTTTCGTTGGCTTTCACCGAGCTCTTGATGGCTTTGGCATCGGCGCCGGCAACGGCTTTGTCGGCTTTGGCTTCGGCCTTCATTTTGTCTTCGGCGTCCGCGCCGGCGACTTTATCGGCCGCTTTGGCATGGGCTTTGTGCGCTTTGGCGTGGGCTTTCTGCTTTTTCTTGTCGGCCTTGACGGCCGCTTCGGCGACGTTTTCGTCGGCGTTGGCGTCCACTTTCATTTCTTTCACGACAGCCTTGGAATTGGCTTTTTCAGCTTTGGCTTCGGCCTTCACAACGGCTTCGGTGGCTGGCGCGGCTGGCGCTGGAACAGCGGTCTGGGCGAATGCCGACGTGGCGAAGGTGGCGGCGATCAGGGTGGCGAGTAATTTATTCATGGTGTGTAACCTTTCGAGTTTGGATGGATGTTTATTTAGTTTTATAGGAAGCGGGCAAACATTCATAAATCTGCCAGGTATCGGGTCCGCTTCTGCCAAAGCAAAACCACAACATGCATGCAGAATAACGACTCCGCCTCCACCCTTCTGTGCGCTAGCACACGTTGCAAGAATAAAATTTCTGCAAGACAAGCGACCTCAAGCGCTCAGGCGAGCGTCGCCGCGGCGTGGCGCGCCGCGATCCATTCCTCGTTGGTGGGTTCGACGCCGACCAGCAAGCGGCTGTCCGGCGCCGAGATCAGCGCGCCGTGGACGGCGTTGGCGGCCGGGTCCAGTTGCGGCCCCAGGAAGCCGAGGCCGGCGCAGATGCGCTGGCGCAGCTCGGCGCTGTGCTCGCCCACGCCGGCGGTAAACACCAACAAGTCCAGCCCGCCGAGGATCGCCGTCAGCGCGCCGACCTCGCGCACGATGCGGCGCACGTACAACGCCAGCGCGGCGCGCACCCGTTCGCCGGTGGCGTCGTCGCGCCCTTCCAGTTCCAGCAGCACCGGCGGGTCGGCCGACACACCGGACACGCCCAGCAGGCCGGACTCGTGGTACAGCAGGTGGCCGACCTGCTGCAGCGTCAGCTTTTCCACCTCCATCATGTACAGCACCGCGCCGGGGTCGAGCGCGCCGCAGCGGGTGCCCATCATCAACCCGTCGAGCGCGGAAAAACCCATGGTCGTGGCGACGCTGCGCAAGTCCCGCAGCGCGCACAGGCTGGCGCCGCTGCCCAGGTGGGCGACGATGACGCGCCCGCGCGCGGGGGCGCCGAAGCGCTCCGGCAGCACCTCGGCCATGTACTCGTACGACAGGCCGTGGAAGCCGTAGCGGCGCAGGCCGCGTTGCCACGCCGCGTACGGCAGCGGCAGCATCTGCTCGACCTGCTCCACGGTGTGGTGGAAGGCGGTGTCGAAACAGGCCACCTGCGCCAGCCCGGGCAGCTCGGCCAGCAGCACCTCGATGGCGTCGAGCGCGAACGGCTGGTGCAGCGGCGCCAGCGGAATAAAGGTTTTCAGGTCGGCCAGCACGGCGGCGTCGATACGCGTCGGCGCCGAGTATTTGCTGCCGCCGTGGACCACCCGGTGCGCCACGGCGCGTAGGGCGCGCCCGTCCAGGCGCGCGACGACGTGGGCGCGGATGCGCTCGAGCGCGCCGTGGTAGGGCTTGGGCGCGCCGTCCGCCAGGTCCTCTGCGGCGCCGGCGCTGTCGCGGTAGGCAGCCTTCGGGCCGCCGATGCCGCTCACCTTGCCGCTCCACTCGGCCTGGCGCGGCGGCGCCGCGGGGGGGGGGGGGGGGGGGGGGGGGGGGGGAGGGGGGGGGGGAGAGGGGGAGGGGGGGGGGAGAAGAACTGGGAGCGCTATCTCCATGTGAGTCGTTAGC
>NZ_JBJXIB010000093.1:0-24724 GCF_046115965.1 Janthinobacterium sp. CG_23.3
GCTACGCAAGCAAGGCCATGGCATGCTTGAGGTTCTGCTCCGGGCCTTCAACGGTAATCCTATCCCGCTTGCCGCATAGCGGCTGAACAGTCACTCGGCGCCTTTAATCGACTGGGATTGTTTTTTGAAGTCTGATTCCTGCTTCAGCTCGGACATATTATCGCGGTCCAATACATTGAAGCGATTGGTTTGCTGCATGTGCGAAATCAGGATCGTTTTGGCTTGGCCGCCCAGGCGATCCACGCCGTCGGAGAAAATACCGCGCATGAAACTGGAACGGTTATCGAATTTACCGACAGAGATAAGGGCGCGCGTACCGGCGGGGGCGCGGTTCGCCGCGGCGGCGGTGGGTAGCACCAGCGCTTGCGAGGTTTCAGTGGCGCAGCCGGCGAGGGTGGCGGCCATCAGTGCGGCAAGCAGCAGATTGCCAAATTTGTTTTGTTTCACGGTAAACTCCATAAGATGTGGCATATAAAATATTGCCATAAAAATTACGCAGCCCAGAGTCTACCGCAAATATTGCCTCATAGAAAATATTAATTTCTAAATAAAAGGACCCGTCCGCGCCGCGGCGCCGTGCGCCATGGTTTCCCGACCGGGCCGCGGCAGGCTACACCAGTTTTTGCGCGATCAGCTTGGCGCGCAGGCGCTTGGCCTTTTCGACGTGGACGTCGTCGTTGACGAAGACGATCTCGTCCTTGAAGCTGAGCAGCGCGCCGTCGACGCCGCCGACCGGCTCGACGCGGAAGTCGACCAGGTCCGGGTCCTTGCCCAGTTTTTTCGCCAGCGGGTCGGCCACGTACACCAGCCAGCCGCCGACGTAGGGCTTGCCGGTCTCGACCGCCTCGGCGAAATCGAAGGAAAAGATGCGCGCCCTTTCCGGCTGCCAGAATTTGATCGCGTCGACGAACAGGTCGCGGATGAAACCAAAGATGTAAAACTCGGGATGCGGGAAATTCAGGTGGTCGGACGTGGGGAACTGGATCGTCACCGTGTTGAACACTTGCTCCGAGCTCTTGCCGGCGTGGATGTTGACGGCCACCATGCCGTCCTCGGCCGAGCCGCAATTGACGAAGTTCATCTGGAAGCCGCGCCAGCCGACCGACGCCCACACCGGCGAGCCGTCCGGATTGGCGACGTTGTAGACCTGGTCGCTCACGCCGGCGTGCTTGTAGATCAGCTTGTCCAGGTTGGACAGCTTCGGACTCAGCTTGACGACCGGCTCGGACTCGTCTTCGCCGACCCATTCCATGGACTCGAACACCGGGTGGGTCTGCGCCAGGAACTCCAGGAACTCGCGCACCTTGTCGGCGTACTGGCGCAGGGTCAACGGATTGCCCTTCCAGTACAAACCCAAAACGTATTCGTCCATCATCGCACTTCTCCCCTATTGGCACGCGCGCGCCGCCCCGCCGCATCCGCCACCATGTTGTCCGCGTGTATTGTCGGACGAAATAATATTGCCGTCAAGAAATGTAACGCGCCGCTCGGAATTATTCACACCGCCTACTCCGCCGCCGCCTCGTAGCGCCGCAAGCCCTCCAGGTCGAGCACGCGGATGCCGCCGTAGTCGAGCCGCAACAGGCCGTGCTTTTCCAGCACCTGCAGGGCCTGGTTGGCGCGCTGGCGGGACGAACCCGACAGCAAACCGAGCTCTTCCTGCGAAATCTGCACCAGTTGTTCAATCCCCGGATACAGGTGCGAATGGAACATCGACGCCAGGCAGCGCGCCACCCGGGTGTTGAGGTCGAGCAGGCGCTCGTTTTCAACCATGCCGATGAACTGGCCGAGCCGTTCGTTCAGTTGCATCAGCAAAAACCGCGTGAACGGCAGGCTGGTGTCGAGCAGCCAGTGGAAGGTGGCCGCCGGCATGCGCGCGATGCGGCTGTCGCGCAGCGCCATCGCGTCGTATTTGCGCAGCTCGTTCTTCAGCAGCGAGCCTTCGCCGAACCAGCCGCCGGGCGGCACGCCGGTGAAGGTCACGCTCTTGCCGCAGGGCGAGAAATTATTCATTTTGACCATGCCGCCGACGATGCCGATCCAGTTGTCCACCACCTCGCCCTTGCGGCAGACGAAGCCGCCCTTCGGCACGAAGGTCTCGAAGGTATCGGCCTCGACGCGCGCCATTTGCCCCGGGGTCAGCGTGCGCGCCCAGATGGCCGCGCGCAGCGCCTCTTGCAAACTTGTTTCAGTCGATATCATTGTGCAACGCAGCATGGAAAGTGGGGCAAATGTCCCCGAAAAGACAACACGGCGGACCAACGCAAGCTAATATCATCACACAAAAACACGAACCATTGCGCGACTTACCGCTCAGGCGGCGCCGCTCTGGAACAAAAGCAACAGGGAGACGCTGGTGCAGACATTTGAAGTGGCGACAACGCAGACTTTCCCCCTCCGTCTATTGGAGCATGGGAAGGTACGGCCGGGCAAGCCCGCGTTCAGGGAAAAGCACCTGGGCATCTGGCAGAGCTGGAGTTGGGCCGAGGTCAACGACGAGGTGCGGGCGCTGGCCTGCGGCTTGGCCGCGCTCGGCTTTGGCCGCGGCATGCACCTGGCCATCGTCGGCGACAACCGGCCGCGCCTGTACTGGGCGATGCTGGCGGCGCAGTGCCTCGGCGGCGTGCCGGTGCCGCTGTACCAGGACGCCCCGGCGGCCGACATGGCCTACGTGCTGGAAAACGCCGACATCGCCTACGCCATCGTCGAGGACCAGGAACAGGTCGACAAGCTGCAGGAAGTGAAGCAGTGGTACGCCGGCGTGCGCCACGTCGTCTTCGACGACGAGCGCGGCATGCGCCACTACCACCAGCGCGAGCTGCTCTCCTTCGCCGCGCTGCAGCAACTGGGGCGCGCCTACGACCGCGAGCACCCCGGCTTCTTCGACGCGGCGGTGGCGGCCGGCGCCGGCTCCGACACCGCCATCATCCTGTACACCTCCGGCACCACCGGCAAGCCCAAGGGCGTGTGCCAGAGCCACGCCGCGCTGCTGGCGGCCGGCCGCGGCGGCGTCGAGTTCGACCGCCTCGGCGAGGACGAGGACATCCTGTCCTACCTGCCGATGGCCTGGGTCGGCGACTGCCTGTTTTCGCTGGCGCAGGCGATGGTGGCCGGCTTCACCGTCAACTGCCCGGAGTCCGGCGACACGGTGATGATCGACATGCGCGAAATCGGCCCGACCTGCTACTTCGCGCCGCCGCGGGTGTTTGAAAACATGCTCACCAGCGTGATGATACGCATGGAGGACGCCGGCGCCCTGAAGCGGCGCATGTTCCGCCACTTCATGGCGGTGGCCAAGCGCTGCGGCGCCGACATCCTCGACGGCAAGGCGGTGCCGGCGCGCGACCGCCTGGCCTACGGCCTCGGCCGGCTGCTGGTGTACGGCCCGCTGAAGAACGTGCTGGGCCTGTCGCGGGTGCGCGTGGCCTACACCGCCGGCGCCGCCATCGGCCCCGACCTGTTCCGCTTCTACCGCTCCATCGGCGTCAACCTGAAGCAGTTGTACGGCTCCACCGAAACCTGCGCCTACGTCTGCCTGCAACCGGACGGCAACATCAAGTTCGACAGCGTCGGCCTGCCGGCGCCCGGCGTCGAGGTCAAGCTGGCCGCCAACGGCGAGGTGCTGGTCAAGTCGCCGGCCACCATGAGCGGCTACTACAAGCGGCCCGACGCCACCGCCGAGGTGATCGACGCCGACGGCTACTTCCACACCGGCGACGCCGGCCTGTTCGACGCCCAGGGCCACTTGAAGATCATCGACCGCGCCGCCGACGTCGGACGCATGAACGACGGCGCCATCTTCGCCCCGAACTACATCGAGAACAAGCTCAAGTTCTTCCCCTTCGTCAAGGAGGTGGTCGCCTTCGGCCACGCCCGCGACCAGGTCTGCGCCTTCGTCAACATCGACATCGAGGCGGTCGGCAACTGGTCGGAGCGGCGCGGCATCGCCTACGCCGGCTACACCGACCTGGCCGCGCACGAGCAGACCTACGCGCTGGTGCGCGACTGCATCGAGCAGGTCAACCTGGAGCTGGCCGGCGAGGCGCTGATGGCCGGCACGCAGATCCACCGCTTCCTGGTGCTGCACAAGGAACTCGACCCGGACGACGACGAGCTGACCCGCACGCGCAAGGTGCGCCGCACATTCATCGCCGAGAAGTACGCCGCGCTGATCGACGCGCTGTACCAGGGCAAGGCCTCGCAGTTCATCGAGATCCAGGTGAAGTTCGAGGACGGCCGCGTCGGCGTCAGCAGCGCCGACCTGAAAATCTGGGACAGCAAGACCTTCCCGGCCATCGCAACAGCAGCGGCATGACGGAGCGCGACACCATGTTAATGAACGAACCCGACACCCGTTTCGGCGCCGCCCGCCAGAGCGGCCCGGTGATCCTGGAACTGAACAACATTTCGCTGTCGTTCGGCGGCGTCAAGGCGCTGACCGACATCTCCTTCGACGTGCGCAAGCACGAGATCCGCGCCATCATCGGCCCGAACGGCGCCGGCAAAAGCTCGATGCTGAACGTGATCAACGGCGTCTACCGGCCGCAGCGGGGCTCGATCCTCTACCGCGGCGAGCAGCGCAAGAACATGGACTGCTACGCGGCGGCCAAGTCCGGCATCGCCCGCACCTTCCAGAACATCGCGCTGTTCAAGGGCATGACGGTGCTCGACAACATCATGACGGGGCGCAACCTGAAGATGAGCTCGCATTTCCTGCTGCAGGCGCTGTACTGGGGCCCGGCGCGGCGCGAGGAAATCGCCCACCGCGAAAAGGCCGAGCAGATCATCGACTTCCTGGAAATCCAGGCGATCCGCAAGACGCCGGTCGGACGCCTGCCGTACGGGCTGCAAAAGCGCGTCGAGCTGGGCCGGGCGCTGGCGGCCGAGCCGGAGATCCTGCTGCTGGACGAACCGATGGCCGGCATGAACGTCGAAGAAAAACAGGACATGTGCCGCTTCATCCTCGACGTCAACGACCAGTTCGGCACCACCATTGTCCTCATCGAGCACGACATGGGCGTGGTGATGGACATCTCGGACCGCGTGGTGGTGCTCGACTACGGCAAGAAGATCGGCGACGGCACCCCCGACGAGGTGCGCGGCAACCGGGACGTCATCAACGCCTATCTCGGCACCACGCATTAAGGGACGCAGATGAACATCAATTTTTTCTTCGAAGTGCTGATCGGCGGCCTGCTGTCGGGCGTCATGTACGCGCTGGTGGCGATCGGCTTCGTGCTGATCTACAAGGCCTCCGGCGTGTTCAACTTCGCCCAGGGCGCGATGGTGTTTTTCGCCGCCCTCACCTGCGTCGGCATCATCGACAAATTCGGCGTCCCGTTGTGGCTGGCGATCCCGCTGACCATCGCCGTGATGGTCGCGCTCGGCCTGGCGATCGAGCGGGTGGTGCTGCGCCCGCTGGTGAACCAGCCCGAGATCACGCTGTTCATGGCCACCATCGGCCTGGCCTTCTTCATCGAGGGCCTGGCGCAGCTGATGTGGGGCTCGCAGGTGCACAAGCTGGAGCTGCCGATCGAGGACGTGCCGATCCAGTATTTGATGGACAAGTTCAACATCATCGTCTCGCAGTTCGACGTGGTGGCGGCGGCCATCTGCGCGCTGCTGGTGACGGCGCTGGCGCTGCTGTTCTCGAAGACCAAGGTGGGCCGGGCACTGCGCGCGGTGGCCGACGACCACCAGGCCGCGCTGGCCGTGGGCATTCCGCTGCAACGCATCTGGGCGGTGGTGTGGTCGGTGGCCGGGCTGGTGGCGCTGGTGGCGGGCCTGCTGTGGGGCGCCCGCAACGGCGTCCAGTTCGCGCTGACCTTCATCGCGCTGAAGGCGCTGCCGGTGCTGATCCTGGGCGGCTTCACCTCGGTGCCGGGCGCCATCGTCGGCGGCCTGATCATCGGCGCCTCGGAAAAGCTGGCCGAGGTATACCTGGGGCCGCTGGTCGGCGGCGGCATCGAAGGCTGGTTCCCGTACGTGCTGGCGCTGCTGTTCCTGCTGGTGCGCCCGGAGGGCCTGTTCGGCGAAAAAATCATCCGCCGGATATAACGGCAGCGGCGACAGTGCGGCGCGAGCAAACCTAGGTCGGGTTGGCGCGCACCGCGCGCGTAAGCCGACAATGCTGGCGCGACAGCACCAGCTATTCACCAAGGACAAAAATGATCTACCGCGAAGCAGGACAATTCAAGACCAGCTACCAGGCCGACAACCAGATCTTCCCGATCCGCCAGGACCGCATCGCCCTGGCCGCCACGCTGGCCGTGGCGCTGCTGGCGCTGCCGCTGCTGGCCTCGCCCTACACGCTGTCGGCGATCATGATCCCCTTCCTGATCTTCGCCTTGGCCGCGCTCGGCCTGAACATCCTGACCGGCTACTGCGGCCAGCTGTCGCTGGGCAGCGCCGCCTTCATGGCGGTGGGCGCCTTCGCCTCCTATAACTTCGTCGCGCGCATGCCCGGCATGCCGATCCTGCTGGCCTTCGTGCTGGGCGGCCTGTGCGCGGCCATGGTCGGCATCGCCTTCGGCCTGCCGTCGCTGCGCATCCGCGGCTTCTACCTGGCGGCGTCGACGCTGGCCACGCAGTTCTTCGTGGTCTGGTGCCTGACCAAGATCCCCTACCTGACCAACTACAGCAGCTCCGGCGTGATCACGGCGCAGAAAATCACCATCCTCGGCTACCGCTTCGACAGCCCGGCCAGCAAATACCTGCTGGTGCTGGCGATCGTCGCGACGATGGCGCTGCTGGCCAAGAACATGATCCGCTCCAACGTCGGGCGCTCCTGGATGGCGGTGCGCGACATGGACATGGCGGCCGAGGTGATCGGCTTCCGGCCGATGCGCACCAAGCTGCTGGCCTTCGCCGTCAGCTCGTTTTACTGCGGCGTGGCCGGCGCGCTGTACGCCTACGCCTACCTCGGCACCGTCGAGCCGGAAGCCTACAACCTCGACCTGTCGTTCCGCATCCTGTTCATGATCATCATCGGCGGCGTCGGCTCTATCCTCGGCTCCTTCCTGGGCGCCGCCTTCATCGTGCTGCTGCCGATCTTCCTCAACATCCTGGCGCACGCGCTGTCGCTGCCGACCAACGTGGCCTCGAACCTGGAGCTGATGGTGTTCGGCGCCCTGATTATCTTTTTCTTGATCGTCGAGCCGCACGGCCTGGCGCGTTTGTGGCAAATAGGTAAAGAGAAACTGCGTCTGTGGCCGTTCCCGCACTAAGAACCAGCGCGCGGAGCGACCCGGAACGCGGTCGAATGTTTGGATGTATCTACTTGGAGAAGACACAATGAAAAGCGTCAAAACACTGTTGTTCAGCGCCGCCGTCGCCAGCGCCGCCATGGGTATCGCCGGCAGCGCGCTGGCGGACGACCAGTTCATCGCGCTGCCGTCGTACCGGGTCGGCCCGTACGCGGCCGGCGGCTCCGGCTTTTTCGGCGGCATCATCGACTACTTCAACCTGGTCAACCTGTCCGGCGGCGTCAACGGCGTCAAGATCAGCTGGGAGGAATGCGAAACCGAGTACAACCCCTCGCGCGGCATCGAATGCTATGAGCGCCTGAAAACCAAGAACGGCGGCGCCACCCTGGTCGAGCCGCTGTCGACCGGCGTCGCCTACGGCATCCTCGACCGCATCGCCCAGGACAAGATCCCGATGACGACGATAGGCTACGGCCGCTCCGACGCCGCCAACGGCAAGACCTTCCCCTACGTCTTCCCGCTCATCGCCAGCTACTGGAACCAGGCCGCCGGCATGGTCAAGTACCTGGGCGACAAGAGCGGCGGCATGGACAAGCTGAAGGGTAAAAAAATCGTCCACCTGTACCACGACTCGGCCTTCGGCAAGGAGCCGCTGCCGGTGCTGGAGGCGCAGGCCAGGCAGTACGGCTTCGAGCTGGTGAAGATCGCGGTGGCGCCGCCGGGCAGCGAGCAGCAATCGCAGTGGTTGCAGATCCGCCAGGCCAATCCCGACTACGTGATTCTGTGGGGCTGGGGCGTGATGAACTCGGTGGCCATCAAGACCGCGCAGCGCAACGGCTTCCCGCGCGAGAAGATGCTGGGCGTCTGGTGGGCCGGTTCGGAGGAGGACACCATCCCGTCCGGCGACGCCGCCAAGGGCTACAGCACGATGACCTTCAACACGCCGGGCACCTACCCGGTAATCGAGGACATCCGCAAAAAACTCTACGCCGCCGGCAAGGGCAACCTGGCCGACCAGTCGCGCGTCAACTCGGTCTACCACATGCGCGGCGTCACCGCCGGCATCCTGTGGATCGAGGCCATCCGCACCGCCCAGGAACGCTTCGGCAAGGGCAAGGCGATGACCGGCGAGCAGGTGCGCTGGGGCCTGGAAAACCTCAACGTCGACGACGCGCGGCAGAAGGCGATCGGCGCGCTGGGCATGTTCCCGCCGGTGAAAACCAGTTGCGACGACCATGAAGGCTCGGGCGCGGTGAAGGTGCAGCAGTGGGACGGCAAAAAGTGGAACGCCATCACGCCGAACTGGATCATTGGCGACAAGGCGCTGACGCGCAAGCTGGTGGACGAGTCGGCGGCCAAATACGCGGCCGAAAAAGGCATCACCCCGGCCTGCCTGAAGTAGGCGTCAGCGGGCCGTTGGCGCGCGCGCCCGCGGCCCCCCACCGTCCCAACAACGAAAAACAGCCATGACAACAGCCACCGCCACCGCCGCCCAGCCCTACCTGTCGGTCAACAACATCGAAGTCATCTACGACCACGTGATCCTGGTCTTGAAAGGCGTGTCGCTGCAGGTGCCGCAAGGGAAAATCGTCGCCCTGCTGGGCGCCAACGGCGCCGGCAAATCGACCACGCTGAAAACCATCTCGACCCTGCTGCGCGGCGAGCGCGGCGACGTCACCAAGGGCGAGGTGCAGTTCAAGGGCGAGCGCGTCGACAACCTGACGCCGAACGAACTGGTCAAGCGCGGCCTGTCGCAGGTGATGGAGGGGCGCCACTGCTTCGGCCACCTGACCATCGAGGAAAACCTGCTGACCGGCGCCTATACGCGGCAGATCTCGCGCGCCGAGCTGAAGGAATCGCTCGACAAGGTCTACCACTACTTCCCGCGCCTGAAGGAGCGCCGCGCCAGCCAGGCCGGCTACACCTCGGGCGGCGAACAGCAGATGTGCGCGATCGGCCGCGCGCTGATGGCCAAACCGTCGATGATCCTGCTCGACGAACCGTCGATGGGCATCGCGCCGCAGATCGTCGACGAGATCTTCGGCATCGTCAAGGACCTGAACCACAAGGAAAACGTCTCCTTCCTGCTGGCCGAGCAAAACACCAACGTCGCGCTGCGCTACGCCGACTTCGGCTACATCCTGGAGAACGGCCGCGTCGTGATGGAGGGCCGGGCCAGCGAACTGGCCAGCAACGAGGACGTCAAGGAGTTCTACCTGGGCGTCTCCGGCGCCGGCCGCAAGAGCTTTCGCGACATGAAATTTTACCGCCGCCGCAAACGCTGGCTGGCGTGAGGGGAAGCAGATGAACCTGGAACAAGCCAAAGCCGTGTGCCGCGCGCTGCCGGGCGCGGTCGAAGACGTCAAATGGGGCGGCGACATCGTGTTCTCGGTCGGCCTGAAAATGTTCGCCGTCGCCAGCGGCGCCGGCGATCCGCCCGGCATCAGCTTCAAGGTCGAGGAGCAACGCTTCCTGGAGCTGACCGACCGCCCCGGCATCATGCCGGCGCCGTATCTGGCGCGGGCGAAATGGGTGCGCGTCAGCGGCGCGGACGCGCTCGACGACGCCGAGGCGGCGGCCCTGCTGCTGCGCTCGTACCAACTGGTGTTCGCCAAACTGACTAAAAAACTGCAACATGACATGGGAGGGCCGCAAGCATGACCGATACGCTCGACAGCCTTGAGCTGCGCGCCCCGCAAGAGCGCGAACGCGATTTGATGGCGCGCCTGCCGGCGCTGGTGGCCCTGGCGCAGGGCGCGCCGGGCTGGGGCCGCATACTCGACGGCGTCGACTCGGCCACGGTCGACAGCCGCGCCGCGCTGGCGCGGCTGCCGGTGACGCGCAAGTCCGACCTGAAGCGCCTGCAGCGGGAGCGCAAACCGTTCGGCGGCCTGAACCGCACCGCCACCGCCGAACTGTCGCGCGTCTTCATGTCGCCCGGGCCGATCTACGACCCCGAGGGGCGCGGGCGGGACTGGTGGCGCTTCGCCCGGCCGATGTACGCGGCCGGCGTGCGCGCCGGCGGCCTGCTGCAAAACTGCTTCTCCTACCACTTCACGCCGGCCGCCTTCATGGTCGAGGGCGGCGCCATGCGCATCGGCTGCACCGTGATCCCGGCCGGCAGCGGCCAGACCGAGATGCAGGTGCTGGCGATGGCCGACCTGAAGCCCGACACCTACGTCGGCACGCCCTCGTTCCTCAAGCTGATCATTGAAAAGGCGCGCGACATGGGCGCCGACATCAGCAGCGTCCAACGCGCGCTGATGGGCGCCGAGGCGCTGCCCGAATCGCTGCGCGCCTGGTTCCGGGCGAACGGCGTGCCGCACGTGTTCCAGACCTACGCCTCGGCCGACATCGGCAGCATCGCCTACGAGACGGCCAGCGCGGGGGTGATCAACCCCGGCATGGTGCTCGACGAGGACGTGCTGCTGGAAATCGTCCACCCCGGCAGCGGCGACCCGGTGGCGCCGGGCGACATCGGCGAAGTGCTGGTCACGGTGTTCAACCCCGACTATCCGCTGATCCGCTTCGCCACCGGCGACCTGTCGGCCATCGTGGCGGGCGCGGCGGCGGCGCCGTGCGGGCGCACCAACACCCGCATCAAAGGCTGGCTGGGGCGGGCCGACCAGTCGACCAAGGTGCGCGCGATGTTCGTGCACCCGTCGCAGGTGCACGACATCGCCCAGCGCCACCCGGAAATCCTCAAGGCGCGGCTGGTGGTGTCGGGGCGGGTGGCCGACGAAACCATGACGCTGCACTGCGAAATGGACGACGCGGCGGGCGCGGTCGGCGCGCTGGCCATCGTCGACAGCATCCGCGAAGTGACCAAACTGCGCGGCGAAGTGCGCATGGTCGCGCGCGGCAGCCTGCCGGGCGACGGCAAAGCCATCGACGACGTCCGCGACTACAGCTGAGCCGGGCAACCACCCCGGGGGCAGGTCTCGACATGGCGGATTTGTTATATGGCGACAGGAAAACCGTCATATCGAGACCTGACCCCAGAGGTGTGGGATTTGCGGGATAATATCGGGATTCACTATTTGCCCAAAAATCATGCAAGAATTTCATCACGCTCGGGCCCGCGCCCTGATTAAAAACGCGGAGTTATTGTTCGACCAGCAGGCGGTGCAGGCGGCGGTCGCGCGCATGGCCGGCGTGCTCAACACGCGTTTCAACGACCCCGCCTGCGACGAGTTCCCGCTGGTGCTCGGGGTAATGGGCGGCGCGGTGGTGTTCACCGGCAACCTGCTGCCGCAGCTGACGTTTCCGCTGGAGTTCGACTATATCCATGTCAGCCGCTACGGCGACGACGACCGCGGCGGCGAGGTGGTGTGGAAGGTGATTCCGCGCTCCAATGTTGCCGGGCGCACCGTCATCGTGCTCGACGATATCCTCGACGAGGGCGAAACGCTGGCGCACGTCAAGCAGCGCCTGCTCGATATGGGCGCCGCCGAGGTGGTGCTGGCGGTGTTCGCCGACAAGGCGATCGGCAAGGCCAAGCCGTGCAAGGCCGATATCGTCGGTCTGGTGATACCGAACCGTTTCGTGGTCGGCTTTGGGATGGACGCTTACGGCTACTGGCGCAATTTGCCGGGCCTGTGGGCGCTGCGGCCTGAAGACCTGAGCACCGCGCCGTAATATTCGGCTAAACCAGAGGCGTAACCCCGGGGCCAGACCTGAAGGTCTGGCCTTCCCGCCTTGGCGCCGGTTCTTTGCCGCTGGTTTTTTCGCGCGCGGCGCGCTTCGGCTGCGTTACAGGCTCAGGCGGGCGCGCGCGGCGTCGTATTCCTCCTTCAGGCGCGCCACCATCTCGGCCACCGTCGGCACGTCGTGCATCAAGCCCACGCCCTGGCCCGCGCCCCAGATGTCGCGCCAGGCCTTGGCGCTGCCGGAGCCGAAGTTCATCGCGCTCTTGTCCGCTTCCGGCAACGCTTCCGGGTCCAGCCCCGCCGCCACGATGGATTTTTTCAGGTAGTTGCCGTGCACGCCGGTGAACAGGTTGGTGTAGACGATGTCGGCCGCCGCCGATTCGACGATGGCGTCGCGGTAGCTGTCGTCGACGTTCGATTCCTTGGTCGCCAGCCAGCGCGAGCCGATGTAGGCGAAGTCGGCGCCCATCGCCTGCGCCGCCAGGATGGCGTCGCCGGTGGCGATGGAGCCCGACAGCGCCAGCGGACCCTTGAAGAATTTGCGCACCTCGCCCACCAGCGCGAACGGCGACAGCGTGCCGGCGTGGCCGCCGGCGCCGCTGGCCACCAGGATCAAGCCGTCGACGCCCGCTTCCAGCGCCTTTTTCGCGTGGCGGATCGAGATCACGTCGTGCAGCACGATGCCGCCGTAGCTGTGGATGGCGTCCAGCATTTCCTTCGGCGGCGCGCGCAGCGAGGAGATGATGATAGGGATCTTGTGCGCCACGCACACTTCGACGTCGTGCGCCAGGCGGTCGTTGGACTGGTGCACGATCTGGTTGACGGCGATCGGGCCGATCTTGGCGTCCGGGTTGGCGGCCTTGTATTCGGCCAGTTCCGCCTGCAGCTCGGTGAGCCAGGTGTCGAGCAGCGCGGCCGGGCGCGCGTTCAGCGCCGGAAACGAGCCGACGATGCCGGCCTTGCACTGGGCCGCCACCAGCGCCGGGCCGCTGGCGATGAACATCGGCGAACCGATGACGGGAAGGGAGAGGTTTTGCAACGCTAGTGGCAGGGCCATGTCGGACTCGCAGACGAAAAGTTGATCGGATTGACTTGCAACGATTATAAAGTAAAAAAAAGTACGAACGTGCTGAATTTAAGGCGCTGGCTCGGATGAAGCCCTGCGCGGGAACCCGGGGACAGACCACGATTTTCGGGCAATCTTGTTCGGAAATCGTGGTCTGTCCCCGGGGTTACGCTTCGTTGAGTAAGTGCTCGCCCTCGATGCGCGCCGCGCCGGCCTTCATTAGTTGTTCGACCACCCACTGCGCCAGCGCCTGCGGCGACTGCCGCAGGAAGCGCCGGTTGGCTTCGTCGAACACCGGCATCGCCGCCAGCACCGCCGGCAATTCGGCCAGCGCGATCCGTTGTCGCTCCAACAGCAGGAACTTGAGCATCACCTTGATCGCGTTCTGGGCGTTGCGCAGCGGGTCGGCAGCCAGGTAGTCCAGCCGCGAATGGGCGCGCCGCAGCGCCCCGGCGACGTCGCCGAACGGCGCGCCGTGCCCAGGGATCACCAGCCGCACGTCCAGCCCGCCGATCAGTTCCAGCGTCGCGCGCGTTTCGGCGAAGCCGGATTTCCCCTCCAGTTCGGGGAAGATGACGCCGAAGCCGTTTTCCCACAGCGCGTCGGCCGAGATCAGGATGCGTTCGGCGGCGCAGTAAAAGATCAGCGAGTGCGGGTCGTGCCCCGGCGCGCCCAGCGCCTGCCATTCCAGCCCGCCCAGGCGCAGCACCTCGCCCGGCGCGACGGTGGCGTCGAAGCCGAAGCGCTCGCACTGCTGGCCGGTGGCCTTGAAGCTAAGCGCCTCGACGTCCCAGCGCCGCACCTTGTCGGCCTCGGCGAGCGGGATCGCGGTGTGGCAGCCGTAGTGCGCCTGCAGCACCGCGTTGCCGCCGCAGTGGTCGGAATGCAGATGGGTGTTGAGCAGGCGGTCCAGCGGCCGCCCTTGCAGGCCGTGCCGCACCAGCGCCAGCGTTTGCGGCGCGTGCAGCAGGTAGCCGCTGTCGATCAGCGCGGTGTCGTCCGGGCCGACCAGCAGGATGTTGTTTGACGACAGCCAGCCGCGCTCCAACACGCGGACCGCGTCCGGCAGCGCCATCATCGCTTCATCTGGAACGCCAGCGAGATTTTGGCGAATTCAATCAGCACTTCCCGCGAACCGCCGTTGAAGGTGGTGAACGCGGTGCCGGTGCGCACCACCATGCGCGGCGGGAACAACCAGGACAGGAAGGGAATGCCGATCATTTTCGCGCCGCGCACGTCGCTCCAGTCGACGTGCTTGTCGTACAGCCAGCTCTGACGGATGCCGGTGGCGTCGATGGTGGTGCGGGCGCGCAGGAACCAGTAATAACTGACGCCCAGCATGACGACCGAGCCCAGCAGCAGCGCCTTGATGGCCAGGCCGTACTGCATCAGCGGGAAGCGCAGCGCGACGCTGGCGCCGTAGGCCAGCAGGACCAGCGTGACCACGCTGGCGAAAACCTTGAAACCGGCGCCGTAGGCGGGGCCGCTGACGGCCTGGTTCGGCTTATAGAAAGACATGGGTGTCCTTAATCAAAATGGATCAGTTGTTCGCGGCGGCGGATCTCGGCCCAGACGCCGCGCTTGAAGTCGTCGTCGGCGCCGCTCCACTGGATGATTTCGTCGATGGTGCGCAGGCAGCCCTGGCACAGGCCGCTGTCCTGGTCCATCTTGCACAGGCTGATACAGGGCGAGGGCACCGGCGCCTCTGGTGGCAGGTCGGGAGTCATGGAAGGGGTCGGGGTGGCGGGATCAGCCGCCATTATGCCGCGAAACGCGCGCGCCGGCACGCCCGCCGTCGCGCCGGTGTACAGTGGATTCCCGCGCCGCAGCCGCAGCCCAAGTCCCAGTCCACCACCATGTTCCGCCACCCCAGCGAATTCGTCCGCTTCAAAGCCAGTCCGCACCTGCCCGGCGTCGAGCTGTATACGGCGCGCCTGGTCGACCACGCCTTCGCGCCGCACGTCCACGAGAGCTATTCGCTGGGCGCCATCGAAGCCGGGGTCGAGCGCTTCCGCTACAAGGGCAGCGACCACGTGGCGCCGGCCGACACCCTGGTTACGCTGAACGCCGACGAGGTCCACACCGGCCAGGCCGAAAGCGCCGCCGGCTGGACCTACCAGATGCTCTACATCGAGCCGGACACGCTGCGCGCGCTGACCGGCACCGAGGTTTACTTCCCGCAGGCGGCGGTGCACGACCCGCAACTGGCGCGCGCCTACCGCGGCGTGTTCGCGCGCATGTGGCAGGCCGGCGACGACGTCGCCTTCACCTGTGAATTCACGGTGCTGGTGGACGCGCTGGTGGCGCGCTACGGCGCCAAGGTGCGCGCCGAGCCGACCGCTTCGCCGGCGCGGATGCGCCGCTCGCTGGCGATGCGCCGCGTGCTCGACTGCATCGAGGCCAACCTCGAAGGCAGCCTGCGCATTGAGACGCTGGCGGCCGAGGCCAACCTGTCGCTATTCCATTTCGTGCGCGTCTTCGTCGCCACCTTCAACTGCACGCCGCAGCAGTACGTGCAGGCGCGCCGGGTGCTGCGCGCCAAGGGCATGCTGGCGCGCAGCGTCAGCCCGGCGCTGGCCGCCGGCGCCGTCGGCCTGACCGACCAGAGCCACCTGAACCGCTGGTTCAAGCGCAGCTACGGCGTCACCCCGGCGCAGTATCAACAGCAAATTGGTACAAGACCGCCGCGCTGAAGACCGCTAAGCTGGTGTTTTAGTTTCTCGGCAAGCGGTGAAGATGATGACAACAACGACGGTATCGACCAACATTACCCCGGAGGCGCCGTGCTGATCGGCGTGATGTGCGCGCTCGGCGCGGGGCTGTTGTGGGGGCTGGTTTTCGTCGTGCCGCTGATGCTCGGCGACTATCCTGGCATGGTGCTGTCGTTCGGCCGTTACGTGGCGTTCGGCCTGATCGCGCTGGTGCCGGCCTGGTTCGACCGCAAGCGCATGCGCGCCCTGTCGCGCGCCGACTGGCGCTACGCGCTCAAGCTGGCCTTCATCGGCAACCTGCTGTACTACGCGATGCTGGCCAGCTCGATCCAGCTGGCCGGCTCGCCGCTGCCGACCATGCTGATCGGCACGCTGCCGGTGGCGATTGCCGTGTTTTCCAACTGGCGCCCCGGCCATCCGTCTGAAAGCGTGGCCTGGCGCCGTCTGGCGCCGTCGCTGCTGATCATTCTCACCGGCCTGTTGCTGGTCAACGCCAGCGAACTGCAGGCCTTCCGCGAGTCGGGCGGCCAGCGCAGCACCGGCGACTACGTGCTGGGCTGCCTGCTGGCCGTCGGCGGCGTGGCGGCCTGGACCTGGTATCCGGTGATGAATTCGCGCCACATGCGCGCCAATCCGCAGATCGGTTCGATGACCTGGGCCACCGCGCAGGGGCTGGCGACCTTGCCGCTGGCGCTGGTCGGCCTGCTCGGCTACGGCGCCTACGCCAGCCTGAACCAGACCGGCTTCGACTTTCCGCTGGGGCCGCAGCCGCTGCGCTTCGCCGGGCTGATGCTGCTGGTCGGGCTGACCGCCTCCTGGCTCGGCACGCTGCTGTGGAACCAGGCCAGCCTGCGCCTGCCGACGTCGCTGTGCGGCCAGTTGATCGTCTTCGAAACCCTGTTCGCGCTGCTGTACGCCTTCATCCTGCGCGGCGCCCTGCCGGGCCTGGCCATCGTCGGCGGCATCGCGCTGCTGTGCACCGGCGTACTGCTGGGCGTGCGCGCCTTCCGCCACCAGGCGCACTGACCGCGGCGGCGCTTGTCGGGTTACGCTGCGCTAACCCGACCTACGGTTTAAGCCGGCGGTTTGGGCCGGCGGTGTTGGCCGCCGGCTTTGGCGCTCGCTTTCGCCGCCGGTTTTAATTCCTCCAGGAAAAATTCTCATCAAATCATGGGCTTACGTTGAGGCCCGCCTTCCCCCGTTGGCAACAAAAAAATACCGCTTTAGGCCAAAACACGCTTGACTTCGATCCCGACAGGCCTATACTACCATCCATACAGATGTCGCATGGATGCCACACGGAGTGTAACGGGGACATATGAGCAAGCCAGAGAGCAAGTTAAAAATAGCGGAATCAGAAAAAATCACGATCAACCTGGGTCCGATCGACTTGGGCCAGATCGATTTGCTGGTACAGGAGGGTTTTTATTCAAACCGGACCGATCTGATTCGCACGGCGATCCGCAACCAGCTGAACACGCACGCCGACGTGGTCCGGCAAACCGTGGCGCGCAAGAGCCTCGTACTGGGATTGCAGCACTACTCCCGCGAAGACCTTGAAACGCTGCAGGCCGCCGGCCAGCGTTTGCAGATCCAGGTGCTGGGCCTGGCCAGTATCGCCAACGACGTTTCGGTGGAACTGGCGCTGGCCACCATTGAATCGATCTTTGTATTAGGCGCCTTGCATGCAAGCGCCGTTGTTAAAGCCGCCCTGGCAGGGCGAATTCACTAGCGTATGTGGCCGGCCTCGGGTTGCCTGGGCCACGCGCGGCACTTTTGAAAGATGGCCATGAAATTCACAAATAAACTTCTCACGCAAATGCGCGAAGCAAGCAAGAAAATGTTTGGCAAGGGCGGCGCCGCCGCCGCCACCGAAACCATCCAGCAGGCGCTGGCCGGTTTGCAGGCGCAAGCGCAGGCACAGAGCCAGGCGCAAGCCCAGGCCCAGGCTCAGGCCCGTCCGATGCACGACATCAATCCGCCGCCGCCGGGCGCCTCGGCCAAGGCCGCGCCACAGCCGCAGGCGCAAGGCGCCGAGGCGCCGCCGCGCCCGGCCCAGACGCCGCAGCAGATGGCGCAGGAGTTCGCGCAGGACTTCATGTCACGCTTGGGGGTGCCGAACGGCGCCGGCAAGCCGGGTTTCGAGATGCCAGCGTTCGACTTGAATTCGTTCGAGCTGCCGGGCGGCATGAAGATGCCGGGCGCCGGCATGGGCGCCAGCGCGCCGGCCGAACTGGCGCCGGGCGCGCAGTTCATCAGCGGCACCTTCCGCAACCACGCCGGCAGCCGCGACTACAAGCTGTACATCCCCAGCAGCTTCAAGGGCCAGCCTATGCCGCTGGTGGTGATGCTGCACGGCTGCACCCAGAACCCGGACGATTTCGCCAACGGCACCCAGATGAATGCGGTGGCCGAGGAAAAGCAGTGCTTCGTGGTGTATCCGGCGCAAGCCAAGAGCGCCAACAATTCGCGCTGCTGGAACTGGTTTAACGCGCTCGACCAGCAGCGCGGCCAGGGCGAGCCGTCGATCATCGCCGGCATCGCCCAGCAGATCATCGACAGCCAGCCGGTCGACCGGCGCCAGGTGTACGTGGCCGGGCTGTCGGCCGGCGGCGCCATGGCGGTGATCGTCGGGGCGCTGTATCCGGAGCTGTTCGCGGCGGTCGGCGTGCATTCCGGCCTGCCATTCGCCTCGGCGCAGGACCTGCCGTCGGCGCTGGCGGCGATGAAGGGCGGCTCCGGCGGCAGCCGCAAGGCGCCCGAGGGCGGCGTGCCGATCATCGTGTTCCACGGCGACCGCGACACCACCGTCAACCCGCGCAATGGCGAGGAAGTGATGGCCCAGGGTTTGCGCAGCCAGAGCCGGGGCGCGGCGGCGGCGTCGGTCGATTCGGGCAGCGTGCCGAACGGCCACCGCTACACCCGCACCACCCACCGCCACGTCGACGGCACGCCGCTGGGCGAACATTGGGTGATCCACGGCGCCGGCCACGCCTGGTCGGGCGGCAGCGACAGCGGCACCTACACCGACCGCAAGGGGCCGGACGCCAGCCGCGAGATGATGCGCTTTTTCGAGACGGTCAGCCCGTAGGGCGCCGCAAAGCAAGCGTGGCCGGGCCGCTAATTGGGCGACTGGCGCTCGAAGTGCCACTTCATGATCAGCACGGCCGAGGCCAGCACCAGCGTCAGGCCGTTGGCGATGACCACCGGCCAGGCGCCGATCAGCAAGCCGTAGCATAGCCACAGGAAAATGCCAAACGTCAGGATCATGTACATGCCCAGCGATACGCCCTTGGCCTGGCGCTCGCGCCACACCAGGTGCACTTGCGGGATAAAGGCGCAAGTGGTGCAGGCAGCTGCGGCATAACCCAGGTAATCGACTGCGCTTGACATCGGAAGCTTTCAAAGAGAGGTGTCGGCAAAACAGCCGATACCGCTATTTTATGGGATAAACGCCTGCGGGTTTACACGTTTTTTATCGATAACATGTCGGCCGCGCCGGCCGCCGGCGGCGTCTGCGCGTCGATGTGCCGCTTCAGGCATTGCGGGCACCAGCAGCCGGCGCCGGCCTCGCGCGGCAGCGGCACCGCCGGCGCCAGCGCGGTACACCAGCACGGCTCGGCCGCGCCGGGGTCGGCCATGGCGCAGCCGAAGGCGGCGCCGCAGCGGCCGCACTCGCTCACGGCTCGCGCCCGGGCGCGTCGGCGTCGGCGTCGGGCGGGAAGTTGCGCATGGCGCGCCGCAGCAGCCCCATTTGGCCGTTGAAGCGGGTGCAGGCGCGGCACACCATCAGGTGCAGGCGCATGCGCAGCCGCTCCACCAGCGACAGGTCGCGGTCCATGCCCTCCGACACCAGGCGGTGCACTTCCCTGCAGGTCGGTTTCAGGCCGGCCGGTTTTGTTCGCGTAGTCATTGCCGCTCCAAGGTCAGCCGGCCTGGCGCTTGCCAAACCAGTTCAAATCGAGGCACTCGCGCAGCCGCATGCGCGCCCGGTACAACAGCACCCATGCATTAGACGTGGTGATCGCCAATTCCTTACAAATTTCTTCGGTTTCCAGTTCCAGCCACTCGCGCATCATGAAAACGCGCGCGGTTTTGGCCGGCAACTTCTCCAGGCACACCTCCAGCACCGCGAAAAAGTCCTTCTGCTCCAGCGTGCGCTCCGGGTCGCCCCACTGGCGCGGCATCTCGGTGGCGTGGCCGTCGGCGGTAAACAGCGCGTCGATGGCGTCGTCCTCGGACTGCCCGTCGCCCACCTCGATCTGCCGTTCGCGCCCGCCGCGGCGCAGGTTGTCGATGATTTTGAACTTCAGGATGGCGGTCACGTAGGTGCGCAGCGAGGACTGGCCGGCGAAGCGTTCGGGCTTTTCCAGCACCGCGATGAGGGCGTCCTGGACGGCGTCTTCGGCCAGCGCCTGGTTTCGCAGTTGCAACATGGCGAAGCGGACCAACAGCGGTCGCATGGTCTCTAGCTGGCGGTGGAGCGTGGTGTCGGGGGTCATATCAGGGCAGCCTAATTGATCGCCAGAGAAAATACAACAAGATGGCCCTATAATGCCTCCTAAGATTTGCATCTTCCCTGTAAAATTCGCCAAAATATTTTTCCCGGACCCGCCATGACTCAATTTGCTAACTTGAACCTGGACACGACTGACGACTTGACGGCGGTAGCGCCACAGATCAAGGCGCAGATTCTGGCCGAGGCCCTGCCGTATATCCGCAATTTCCACGGCAAAACCATCGTCATCAAATACGGCGGCAACGCCATGACCGACGAGCGCCTCAAGCACGGCTTCGCGCGCGACGTCATCCTGCTCAAGCTGGTGGGCATGAATCCGGTGGTGGTGCACGGCGGCGGGCCGCAGATCGACAACGCGCTGAAGAAAATCGGCAAGCAAGGCAGCTTCGTGCAGGGCCACCGCATCACCGACGAGGAAACCATGGAAGTGGTGGAGTGGGTGCTGGGCGGCGAGGTGCAGCAGGACATCGTCATGCTGATCAACCACTACGGCGGCCAGGCGGTCGGACTGACCGGCAAGGACGGCGGCTTGATCCGCGCCCGCAAGATGCGCATGCCGGACCGCGAGAAGCCGGGCGAATTCCTCGACATCGGCTTCGTCGGCGAAATCGAGGCGATCAATCCGGCCGTGGTCAAGGCGCTGCAGGACGACGCCTTCATTCCGATCATCTCGCCGATCGGCTTCGGCCAGGACGGCCAGGCCTACAACATCAACGCCGACGTCGTCGCCGGCAAGATCGCGGAAATCCTCAAGGCCGAAAAGCTGATCATGATGACCAATATCGCCGGCGTGCAGGACAAGCAGGGCAATCTGGTGACCGACCTGTCGGCCCGCGAGATCGACGAGATGTTCGCCGACGGGACCATTTCCGGCGGCATGCTGCCTAAAATTTCATCGGCGCTGGACGCCGCGAAGTCCGGCGTGAACACGGTTCACATCATTGATGGGCGTATTGAACACTCATTATTGCTGGAAGTGTTGACCGAACAGGCTTTTGGCACTATGATCCGTTCGCACTAAAGCAAACGCGGCGCACTTCACCAGGCGCCGCGGCAGCAACGCCCTTGTAGCTCAGTGGTAGAGCACTCCCTTGGTAAGGGAGAGGCCACGTGTTCGATCCACGTCAAGGGCACCATCCGCAGTATCCCCGCAGCGCCCCCCATACCGTTTTCCGTTCCTGCCCCTGTTGTAAATCCGCACACCTTACATCCACGCACTGATTCCGCGTCCGCGCGCGCGTCAATAAATCCGTTCGACCCGCAGGCCGCGACCTTGCAGCAGCGCCGGCACGCTGTTCCGGCCGACCAGGTGCAGCACGCCGATCGCCGCCAGGCTGTCGCGTTCGCGCGCCAGCAAGCCGGCGATGCCGTCGGCCAGCACCGGGTTGCGCTGCTCCAGCAGCACCTTCCGCACGAATGTACCGGAGAAGCTGTCGTCGGCCGCCGCCTCGCGCGCCAGCGCCTCCAGCGCGGCGGCGTCGGCGCCGCGCCAGGCCTGGGCGATCGCCCGGGCCTGCCTGGCCTGCTCCTGGTCCTCGATGGCGGCGATGCCCTCCTCCAGGAAACGCGCCTGCTCGGGCGCCGTCAAGCCGTCGAACAGCGCCATCTGGCCGGCCGTCGACTCCAGTTCCAGCACCGGTATCTTGCGCGCCCGCGCCTGTTGCGCCAGGTGCGAGTCGACCGCCAGGCCGGCCTGGTAGCCGTGCGCGGCGAACTCGCTCATCGCCAGCACGGTGGCCAACAGCCACGGCTTCATCGGCGCGGCCGCCTCCGGCGCGATGCCGTAGCGGCGCAGCAGCCCCGCCAGCCGCGGCCGGAACGCCGGCGCGATGTCGGCCGCCGCGCTGCCGCCGCCGGCGCCGTACATGCCATAGCGGCGCAGCGCCTGCGCGGCGGCGGCCGGGTCGGCGTCGGGGTCGACCTCCAGCGCCAGCACGCTGGCGCGCGCCAGCGCCGCCGTCACGCGCGCTTCGAGCGGATAAAAGTCGGCGGCGCCGACATGGATGGTGCCGAACAGGTACAGCGTGTGGCCGCCGCCCTCGACCTTGAACAGCGCGCCGCGGTTCGGCGCCACCACCGTGGCCTTGGCCTGCGCGCCCTTCCGCGCCGGCGCCCCGGCCAGCGCCGCCGGCGCCAGCAAGAACAAAGTACAGAACATCACTATAATCTGGCGTCGCATATTTTTTTCCTGATCGTTTTGCTAAAGACTCCCGTGCCAAATCTTAACCGCAATGCCCCCGTGTGGCTGTTCGACCTCGACAACACCCTGCACGACGCCTCGCACGCGATCTTCCCGGCGATTACGGCGAACATGAACCTCTACATCGGCAGGGTGCTGGGCGACGGCGTCACGCCGGCCAGCGACGCCGTGGTCAACGCCGCCCGCGCCGATTACTGGCGGCGCTACGGCGCCACCCTGCTCGGCATGGTCAAGCACCACAACGTGGCCGCCGCCGACTTCCTGCACCAGACCCACGCGATGGACGACCTGACGGCGATGATCCGCGCCGAACGCGGCCTGGCGCAGCTGCTGCGGCGCCTGCCCGGGCGGAAAATCCTGCTCACCAACGCGCCGCGGCGCTATTCGCGCGACGTGCTGCGCCACCTCGGCCTGCAGCGCCACTTCTCGCACCACATCGCCATCGAATCGATGCACGTGCACCGCCAGCTACGCCCGAAGCCGTCCAAGCTGATGCTGCGCAGCCTGCTGCGCAAGCAGGGCCTGACGGCGCGCCGCTGCGTCCTGGTCGAGGATACGCTGGCCAATTTGCGCACCGCCAAAACGCTGGGCATGCGCACGGTCTGGATCACCCAGTACCTGCGCGTGGCCGATCCGATCGGCATGGCCAGCCTGCCGAAGATGTCAAATCGCCCCGCTTATGTCGATGTCAAAGTAAAATCCGTCAGACATTTACCCGCCCGCATGCAGCGTCTGCGCTGAAGGCTTTCCTTTTTATTAAGACGAGATCAACCATCACATGGCAAGCACACCGCCGGGCCAACGCAGGCTGCAAATTCTCCAGGCTCTGGCCGCAATGCTGGAACAACCGAAGGGCGAAAAAATCACCACCGCCGCGCTGGCGGCCCGCCTGGGCGTATCCGAGGCGGCGCTGTACCGCCACTTCGCCAGCAAGGCGCAGATGTTCGAGGGCTTGATCGAATTCATCGAGTCGAGCGTATTCGGCCTGATCAACCAGATCGCCGACAGGCAGGCCGACGGCCTGGCGCAAACGCGCGACATCGTCGGCATGCTGCTCAACTTCGCCGGCAGCAATCCGGGCATGACGCGGGTGCTGATCGGCGACGCCCTGGTCAACGAGGACGAGCGCCTGCAGCAGCGCATGAACCAGTTCTACGACCGCGTCGAGCTGGCGCTGAAACAGGCGCTGCGGCTGGCCGCGGCCGAGGGCCAGGCGCACGAAACCGAGGTCGGCGCGCGCGCCGGCATGCTGGTCGGCTTCGTCATCGGGCGCTGGCACCGCTACGCCAAGAGCGGCTTCAAACTCCACCCGACGCAGGACGCCGCGCTGCAGATCGCCATGCTGCTGAACTGATATGCCGCTCAAGCCTTTCCCCGTTCTGGCGTTCTGCGCCCTGCTGCTGGGCGGCGCCGCGATCGGCTTCGCCGGCATCATGATGCGCCTGTCCGACGTCAACCCGGTCGCCTCGGCGTTCTGGCGCATGGCGCTGGCCGCGCCGATGCTGTGGGTCTGGGCCTGGGCCAGCGCGCGCGGCGACCGCGCCGCCGGCCTGCGCACCGACTACAGCACGGTGCTGCTGCTGGCCGGCTTCTTCTTCGCCGCCGACATGGGCGTCTGGCACGTCTCGCTGCACTTCACCAGCGTCGCCAACGCCACGCTGCTGCCGAACATGGCGCCGCTGTGCATCGCCGCCTGGCTGTGGTACCGCTACAAGACGCGCTTTTCGCGCGGCTTCCTGCTCGGCATGGCGCTGGCGCTGGCCGGCGCGGTGCTGCTGGTCGGCCCCAGCGTCGGCCTGGGCGGCACGCGCCTGCTGGGCGACGGCCTGGGCCTGCTGGTGGCCGGCTTCTACGCCGCCTACCAGCTGGCGGTGAAGGACGGCCGCGCCAGCTATTCGACGGCGCGCCTGATGGCCTGGAGCACCAGCATCACCGCCGTGTTCCTGCTGCCGTTCGCGCTGCTGATGCCGGGCGACTTCTGGCCTGCGTCGGCAGCCGCCTGGCTGCCGCTGCTGGGGCTGGCCCTGGTCTGCCAGATCGGCGGCCAGACCGTCATCACCTACGCCTTCGCGCACCTGCCGTCGTCGCTCTCGTCGATCAGCCTGCTGATCCAGCCGCTGACGGCCGCGCTGGCCGCCTGGGTCATTTTCAACGAAGCCATCGGCCCGGTGCAGATGGCCGGCGGCGCCGTGCTCCTGCTCGGCATCTACCTGTCCAAGCGCGGCTCGGCATGAATCCCGCCATCGACGCCCGCTGCTACGCCCTGCTCGACGACGCCAGCGCCGCCGCCCCCGGCGGCGGCGGGTCGCGTCTCTCCACCGGCCACCTGGCCACGCTGAGTTTCGCCGAAGGCGCCGGCTGGGGAACGCTGCTG
>NZ_JBJXIB010000094.1:0-24392 GCF_046115965.1 Janthinobacterium sp. CG_23.3
GGCGTCGTGCGCGGCATGCTCGACGGACGCAGCAACGCCTACGTCGAAGCCATGAACGGCTTGCTTCAGCAAACCAAAACCGCCGCCAGGGGCTTTCGCACCGTCAAGAATTTCGTCGCCATCGCCTATCTCCGCATGTCCAAGCTAAAGCATTTGCCACAGAACCCGTTACGCCCAGCTGCACCGCTTATGAAAGCGGGTACCCGCTACCGATCCGGAAGTCAATTTCCATACAAAACGGCATAGAGCCCCAGTATCCAGCTCTCCTGGTGGCGCTTGAACCCAACGTCGAGCGCGTCCAATTCATCGTACTGGACGCGCCCCTGTCGCTATCCATAAAAATCCAAGAAACTGCTCTTCATAGATTGCGCTCAAGACCTTGGCCGCAGCCTGTTGCACGACCGTATCCTCCATTGCGGCAATTCCCAATGGCCGCAACTTGCCGTCCGCTTTCGGGCCTGCCACCGAGTTCCTTTGCAGACTTCAACCGCCAATAAGATTGACAAAGTGAGCGGATGGACTCGCTCGTCAATGGACAACGCCCCTCAGCAAAGGGCTTTGCTTTAATCAATCCCATATCTCTACTGGCGCCCGCCCGATCCCCATTCGGCCAGCTCGGCGTCACCCATCGGCCCGCCGCCGCTGTACTTGTCGAGGAACAGGTAAATCACCGGCGTGATGAACAGCGTGATCACCTGCGAGAAGATCAGGCCGCCGACCACGGCCAGGCCTAGCGGCTGGCGCAGCTCGGCGCCGGCGCCCAGGCCGAGGGCGATCGGCAAGGCCCCCATCAGCGCCGCCAGCGTCGTCATCATGATCGGCCGGAAGCGCAGGATGCAGGCCTCGCGGATCGCCGCGGCCGGCGCCATGCCCTCGTTGCGCTGGGCGTGCAGCGCGAAGTCGATCATCATGATGGCGTTTTTCTTGACGATGCCGATCAACATCAGGATGCCGATGATGGCGATCATCGTCAGGTCCAGCCCGAACAGGCGCAGCGTCAGCAAGGCGCCCACCGCCGCCGACGGCAGCCCGGCGAGGATCGTCAGCGGATGGATGTAGCTTTCGTACAGCACCCCCAGCAGCACATAGATGACGCCGAGCGCGGCGACGATCAG
Source organism: Janthinobacterium sp. CG_23.3 (assembly GCF_046115965.1). Taxonomy (NCBI): domain Bacteria; kingdom Pseudomonadati; phylum Pseudomonadota; class Betaproteobacteria; order Burkholderiales; family Oxalobacteraceae; genus Janthinobacterium; species Janthinobacterium sp. CG_23.3. Next base: position 1,116 of record NZ_JBJXIB010000094.1, read on the forward strand.
GATGATCTGGCTCGATTGCGAATCCTGGAACACCGCCGCGTCGCCGCCGTACTTGGTGATGATCGACGGCGGCAGGCGCATGTCGCGCCCCATCTGCTCGATCTTGCCGGTGGCCACGCCGAGCGGCACGTCCGGCGCCAGGTTGAACGACACCGTGATCGCCTGCAACTGGCCCTGGTGGTTGACGGCGGTCGGGCCGACGCTGCGCTCGACCGTGGCGAAGCTCGACAGCCGCACCAGCTGGCCGGCCTTGCTGCGCACCGATACCTTGGTCAGCGCGTCGTCGAACTGGCGGTCGGCCGCGGCCGCCTCCAGGATGACGACATAACTCGCCGCCGGCGAATAAATCGTCGACACTTGGCGCTCGCCGAAGGCCAGGTACAGCGCGCTGCGCACGTCGGCCATCTGCACGCCCAGCACGCTGGCCTTGTCGCGGTCGATCTTCAGCGACGCCTGCAGGCCGCGGTGTTGCGAATCGCTGGTGACGTCGCGGAACGCCGGGTCGGCGCGCATGCCGTCGATGTAGTTGGCGGCCCAGTCGCTGAGCGCGTCCGGGCTGACGCTTTGCAGCGTGTACTGGTAGCGGCTCTTGCTCGGGCGACCGCCCAGCTGCAGGTTTTGCACCGGCTGCAGGTAGACGGCGATGCCGGGCACGGCGCGGGTGGCGCGGCGCAGGCTGTCGAGCACCTGCGGCATCTTGGCGCGCTGGTCGCGCGCCTTGAGCACCATGAACATGCGGCCGGTGTTGCCGCCGCTGACGAAGGAGGTCACGTCCTGCACGTTCGGGTCGGCCTGCAGCACGGCGGCGACGCGCGCCTGCAAGGCCAGCATCGCCTCCGAGGAGATGTCTTCGGCGGCCTCGGTGGTGACGCGGATCTGGCCCAGGTCCTCCTCGGGGAAGAAGCCCTTGGGGATGGTCGCGTACAACAGCACCGTCAGCGCGAACGTGGCCAGCGCCACCAGCAGCACCAGGGTGCGGTGCGCCAGCGCCTTGTCGAGCCAGCGCACGTAGCCGTTCTTCAGCTTCAGGAAGCCGGCCTCGACATGCCGGCCGACGAAGCTGGCGTCGCCGGGGCCGTCGTGCGAGTCGGCCGGCAGCAGGCGGCTGGCCAGCATCGGCACCAGCGTCAGCGAGACCAGCGCCGAGACCAGGATCGACAGCGAGACCACCACCGCGAATTCGTGGAACAGCAGGCCGATCACGCCCGGCATGAAGAAAATCGGGATGAACACGGCCACCAGCGAGACCGAGATGGAGACGATGGTGAAGCCCATTTCCTTGGCCCCGACCAGCGCCGCCTGCATCGGTTTCTTGCCCATCTCGATGTGCCGCACGATATTTTCCAGCACCACGACGGCGTCGTCGACCACCAGGCCGACCGCCAGCGTAATGCCGAGCAGCGAGACGTTGTCGAGACTGTAGCCGAGCCAGTACAGCAGGGCCAGCGCGCCCAGCAGCGAGATCGGCATCGTAATGCCGGGGATGAAGGTGGCGGCGGCGCGCCGCAGGAACAGGAAAATCACCAGTACCACCAGCACCACCGTCAGCGCCAGCGTCAGGTTGACGTCGTGGATCGCCTCGCGGATCGACACCGATCGGTCGTTGACCAGGCTGATCTTGATCGAGTCCGGCAATTGCGCGCGCAAGCGCGGCAGCAGCTTGCGCACCGCGTCGACCACCTGCACGGTGTTGGCGTTCGGTTGGCGCTGCACCAGCAGCACGATCGAGCGCTCGCCGTTGTAGCTGCCGGCCGTCTTCACCGACTGGTAGCTGTCCTCGACGTCGGCGACGTCCTTCAGGCGCACCGGCTGGCCGTTGCGGTTGGCCACGATCAGCTCGGCGAATTCGCTGGCCTTCATCAATTGCGCGTTGCCCTGGATGGTCAGGGTCTGCTGCGGCCCGTCCAGGATGCCCAGCGGCGAATTGGCGTTGGCGGCGCGGATCGCCGTGGCCAGCTCGTCGAGCGTCAGGTCGCGCGCGTTCATCAGGTCGGCCTTGGCGCGCACCCGCACCGCGAAGCGTTTCTGGCCGTTGACGGTGACTTGGGCGATGCCGGGCAGCGTGGACAGGCTGGGCGCGACCAGGTTTTCGGCGAAGTCGTTCAAGTCCGACAAGTTCATCGACGGCGACGTCATCGCCATGAACAGCACCGGCGCGTCGGCCGGGTTGATCTTGCGGTAGGACGGCAGCTCCGTCATCTCCTGCGGCAGCTGGCGCTGCGCCCGCAGCAGCGCGGCCTGCACGTCGACGGCGGCGACGTTGACGTCGACGCTGGTGTCGAATTCCAAGGTCAGCGAGGTCGCACCGAGCGTGCTGGTCGAGGTGACCAGGCTCAGGCCGGCGATGGTGGAAAACTGCTTCTCCAGCGGCAACGCCACCGACGAGGCCATCGTCTCCGGGCTGGCGCCGGGCAGGTCGGCGCTGACGTTGATGACCGGGGTGTTATAGCTCGGCAGCGCGGCGACCGGAATGTTGATGTAGGCCAGCACGCCGACCAGGATCAGGCTGAGCGACAGCAGCACCACCATCACCGGGCGGCGTATGCACAATTCGGACAGGTTCATCCCGCTTGGCCTTTCTTGCCGTGGGCGCCGCCCTGCCCCTTGCCGGCCGGCGCGCCATTGCCGGCCTGGTCCGCGAGGCGGACCTTGCCGCCGGGGCGCAGGTTTTGCTTGCCGTCGACAATGACCTTCTCGTCGCCGTTCAAGCCCGAAACGGCCGCGTTCAAGCCGAACGAGTGCAGCCGCGCCACCGGGCGCACCTTGGCGCTGCGGTCGGCCTCCATGGTGTAGACGAAGACGCCGGTGCTGTTGCTGATGATGGCGTTTTGCGGAATCACCAGCGCGTCCTTCAGCGTCTGCACGGTCAGGCTGGCGGCGACGTACTGGCCGGGCCACAACTGGGTGTCGCGGTTGTCGAACTGGGCCTTGAGGCGGATCACGCCGGCCACCGGGTCGACGCTGCTGTCGATAAAGCTGAGCGCGCCCTGCACTTGCTTGCCGCCGACGCCGGCCGCCACCGGCACGGCGCCGGCCTTGTGCGCCGCCAGCAGCGCCGCCAGGGCGCTTTCCGGCAGCGTGAAGCTGACGTTGATCGGGTTGAGCTGGGTGATGCTCGTCAACACGCTGGCCAGTTGCACCAGGCTGCCCGGGTACACGCCGATGGCGCCGACCCGTCCCGCCATCGGCGCGCGAATGCCGGCGTAACCGGCGTCGACCTGGGCCGCGCGCAAGGCCGCCTGGTCGGCGCCGAGCAGCGCGCGCGCCGAGTCGAGCTGGCTTTTCAGCGTGTCGGCGGCGCTCTGGGCGATGAAATTTTTGCCCAGCAGCTCAAGGCTGCGCTGGTACTGCCGTTCGGCGTCGGCCAGCCCGGCCCGGTCGCGCGCCACCTGGGCGCGGGCCTTGTCGACGGCGGCCTGCTGGTTGCGGGCGTCGAGCGTAAACATCAGCTCGCCGGCCTTGACGAACTGGCCCTCGCGGATGTGCACCGCGGCGATGGTGCTGGTGATTTGCGGGTGCAGTTCGACGCTGCTGATCGGCGTCACGTTGCCGTTCGCCTGCAGCAGCACCGGCACGTCCTGGCGCCGCGGCGTGGTGACGGTGACGACGGTGGGCGGCTGGCCGGCGCCGGCCTGGCCCGGCGCCGGTGCGCCGCCTTGCCGCGTGGCATACCAGGCGCCGGCGCCGATGCAGACGGCGACGCCGACCAGGAGTCCAACAGTGGATTTTTTCATTCGCTCGCGCCTTCGCGGGGGAAGGCTGTCTGGGTTAATCAACGTTTACACAATGTTGCCAACACGCATTAGGCGTGGCATTGTCGCACAAGGGCATGCATACCGGGCCGGTGCGGCGCCGCCGGCCGGGGCAGCTTGCACGCCTTCCGCCCAACTGGCTTACTTGCCCGGGCGGTATTCCGGCACCGTCAGCGTCACTTCCAGGCCGCCGCCGGCGTGGTTCGCCAGCAGCAGGCCGACGCCGTGCTGCTCGGCGATGTTGCTGGCGATCGTCAGGCCCAGGCCGGTGCCGCCGGACTCGCGCGAGCGCGACGTCTCGATCCGGTAAAACGGTTCGAACACCTTGGCCATCTGCTCGGCCGCGATGCCGGGGCCGCCGTCGCGGATGCGCACGCGCGCCGCGCCGGCCTCGCGCTCTACCGTGACGTTGGCGTACTGGCCGTACTTGACGGCGTTGTCGATCAAGTTCACCAGGCAACGCCGCAGCGCCATCGGCCGGCCCATCAGCGCCATGCCGGCGTGCCCGCTCAGCGCGACCCGCTGGCCGGCGTCGCTGGCGTCGGCGCACACGCTGTCGAGCAGCGAATCGAGGTCGAGCGCCTGCATCGCCTCGCTGCTGTCCATCGAGCGCGCCAGGTCCAGCCCCTCCTTGACCATGTGCTGCATCGCCGACAGGTCGCCCACCAGGCGCTCGTGCAGCTCCGGCTCGACGACCTTTTCCAGCCGCAGCCGCAGCCGCGTCAGCGGCGTTTGCAAGTCGTGCGTGATGGCCGCCAGCATCTGCGTGCGCTGGAAAATGTGCTGGCGGATGCGCGCCTGCATCGCGTTGAACGCGGCCGCGGCGAGGCGGATCTCGCTGGCGCCGGACAGCTCCAGCGGCGGATGGTTGATGTCGTTGCCGAGGTCGCGCGCGGCCTGCGCCAGTTGCTTCAGGGGGCGCATCGTCATCCGCGTGACCAGGTAGGCCAGCAGCGCGATGCTGGCCAGGAAGGGCAACAGCGTCGCCCATTCGTTCTTGCCGCGCCCGGGCGGGCCGCGCGGCGGCAACACCGACAGGTGCAGCAACTGGCCGTCGCGCATATGCACGTTCATGCTCTCGCAGGCGCCGCTCCACTGGAGCGTGCCGAACAGGCCGCTGCGCCGGCGCGGCCGCTCGCAGGCGGCGGGGCGCTCGGCCAGCGGCGCCAGGTGGAAGTCCGGCCCCAGCCGCTGCCCCAGCGCCAACGAGAATTCGGTCGGCGCCAGCTCCGGCGCGCCCGGCCTGTCGGCGCGCGCCTCCAGGCGCACGCCGCCGCGGTTGGCCACCTTCAGATAGGCGGCGCGCGCGGCCGCCGGCACCACGTCGGCCGTCAGGATCACCTGCTCGGCGCGTTCGAGGGCGTGGAAGTCGCGGTATTGCTCGATGGTACGCTGGCGCTCGCCCAAGGCCAACCACTGCGTCAGCGCGGCCGAGGCGGCCATGCCGAGCAGCAGCACCAGGAATACCCGCCCCGTCATCGAACCGAGGAAGGCCTTCACGCCGGCGGCTCCACGCTGACCTGGCCGGCCAGCACGTAGCCGCCGTTGCGCACGGTCTTGATGATTTGCGGCAAGCGCGCGTCCTCGCCCAGCTTCTGGCGCAGGCGGCTGATCTGGATGTCGATTGAGCGGTCGAACGGGTCGGCGTCGCGGCCCTGGGTCAGGTTCAGCAACTGGTCGCGGTTGAGCACCCGGTTCGGATGCTCGAGGAACACCCGCAGCAGGCGGAATTCGGCGCCCGACAGCATGATGACGATGCCGTCCGGGTTCAGCAGGTGGCGCGCGGCCAGGTCCAGCGTCCAGTCGGAAAAGCGCATCCGCTGCGCCTTGTCGGAAGGCGCGTTGGACGGCATCGCGTGGCTGCGGCGCAGCACGCTGCGCACGCGCGCCAGCAGTTCGCGCGGCTCGAAGGGCTTGGGCAGGTAGTCGTCGGCGCCCATCTCCAGGCCGAGGATGCGGTCGAGCGGCTCGCTGCGCGCCGTCAGCATGATCACCGGCACGCTGGACTGGGCGCGCAGCTTGCGGCACAAGGTCAGCCCGTCGTCGCCGGGCAGGTTCAGGTCGAGCACGATCAATTCGGGACGGGCCTCGTCGAGCAGCTTCCACATGGCGACGCCGTCGGCGGCGCCGAGGGTACGGTAGCCGTGGGTTTCAAGGTAGTCCGCCAGCAGCGTGCGAATGTCGCGGTCGTCGTCGACGATCAGAATGGTGGTTGTGGGTTCCATGCCGCGATTATCCCCAGTTCGGCGCGGCCTGAACAGGCCAATTGTATCGTCATGTATATAGCGAGCCGGACGAAACAATTGGATACAAACTGCCGCCTGCGCGACACTTGTTTGAAACATCGAACGGCGATGATGGGTTCATGTGCAGCGCCAACCGGTTGCTGTGACGCATAAGCCCGTTTGACACTTAAAGGAAACAAGATGAACACATTACGCAAAAGCCTGTTGATTGGTCTGACCGCGCTGGGCATGGGTGCGACGACGCTGGCGGTGCACGCGGCCGAAGACGGCCGCCACGGCCAAACCGCGACGCAGGAGCAGCGCGGCGCCAAGCACGCCGAACGCATGGCGCAACACAAGGCCCAGCTGCACGACAAGCTGAAACTGTCGGCCGCGCAAGAACCGGCCTGGGCCGCCTTCGGCGCGGCGGCGGCGCCAACGGGCCCGCACGCCCGGCCGGACCGCGCGGCATACGCCAAGATGACGGCGCCGGAGCGCCTGGAGAAGCACATCGCGATGCAAAAGGAGCACCTGGCGATGCAGGAAAGCCGCCTGGCGGCATTGCGCACCTTCTACGCGGTGTTGACGCCGGAACAGCAAAAGGTACTGGACGCCAATATGCACGGCGGCTGGCGCGGCGGCCACCGCGGCCACCATGGCCACGACGGCATGAAGGTACAGTAAGCAGTCAGCAAGCGACATCACCCGGGGTCGGGCCTTCTCGCCTTGGCGCGAGGGGTCGGACCCCGGCCCTTGCCTCTGGTGTGCACTAACGCAGCTTCCCCAGTGAAGCCAAGAACGTCTGCGTATTCTGGAATCCGATGACGCGCGAATCGACAATCTCCCGTCCTTGCGCGTCGAACAGGATAATTCCCGGCGGCCCGAACAGCTTGAAACGCTTCAGCATGGCCTTGTCGTCGGCGTCATTGGCCGTCACGTCGACCTGCAACAACAGCGAATTGGCCAGCTTGGCGCGCACCCGCGGGTCGACGAAGGTCAGCTTCTCCATTTCCTTGCAGGACACGCACCAGTCGGCATAAAAATCCAGCAGCACGGTCTTGCCGCCGGTTTGCGCCAGCGCCGCGTCCAACTGCGCCACGGTTTTCACGCGCACGAACGGCAGATGCGCGACCTGGCCGCCGCGCAGGTGCGCCAGCGGCGCCAGCGCGTCGCGCCCGCCGCTGGCGACACCGACCAGTTGCACCGCGCCCAGCAACGCGAACGCCAGCCCCAACGCCTTGCCGGCCCAGCCGCCGCGCGACAATTGATACACGCCATAGCCGATGCCGAGCGCGCTCCAGCCGACCATTTGCAGCGCCGCCGGCAACACCGGCGACACCAGCCACCAAGCCATCGCCAGCAGCAACACCCCGAAGAAGCGCTTGACCGCGTCCATCCATGCACCGGCGCGCGGCAGCAAGGCACCGGCCGAGACGCCGACCAGCAGCAGCGGCACGCTCATGCCCAGCGCCATCGCGAACAGCGCGCCACCGCCGACCAGCACGTCGCGCGTCTGGCTAATGTAGAGCAAGGCGCCGGCCAGCGGCGCCGCCACGCAGGGGCCGACGATCAACGCCGAGATCGCGCCCATGACGAATACGCCGGCCAGCTTGCCCGGCGACTGGCGGTTCGACACCGCCGCCAGCTTGCTCTGCAACGCGGCCGGCACCTGCAACTCATAGACGCCGAACATCGACAGCGACAAGCCGGCCATCAGTAGCGCGAACGCGCCCAGCACCCACGGGTTTTGCAATGCCGCGGCCAAACCCTCGCCGGCCAGGCCGGCGGCCACGCCGAGCGCGGTGTAGACCACCGCCATGCCCAGCGCGTAGGTAGCCGACAGCAACAGGCCGCGCGCCCGGCTGGCCTTGGCGCCTTCGCCGACAATAATGAACGACAGGATAGGCACCATCGGTAATACGCAGGGCGTCAACGACAGGCCCAGGCCAAGCAGCATGAAGAGCGGCACGATGACCAGCAACTTGCCACCTTTTAAGGCCGCCTCGATCTTGCCCATCTCGCCGGGCGGGCCGCCGCGGAGATCCGTGGCGCCGCCCGCGGTCGCGCCGACGGCCAAGGGCTGCACCTCGCTGACCGGCGCGGCAACCGCGACCACGGTGGGCGCGCCCGGCGACGGCGCCACCGACATGCCCCCCGGCGGCGCCGTCGAGATGCCGGCGGCCGCCGCGGCGCTGCCGACCAGTTTGGCGCGCGCCTCCTGCGGCGCGTAGCACAGGCCCTTGTCGGAGCAACCCTGGCTGCTGGCCACCAGCGTGAACGGGCCGCCGGCCTGGACCGGAATCAGGATGGTGATCGCGTGGCGGTATGTCTCTACGTTCTTTTGAAAGGTTTCGTCGAACTTGACCTTGCCGGGCGGGATCCGCGGCGCGCCCAGGGTGGCGCCGGCCGCCGTAAACTGGAAGCGCTCGCGGTACATATAGTAGCCGTCGGCGATGTCGTAGGTGACGGCGACGGTGGCGCCGTCCTGCATGCGCGCCGAAAACTTGAAGGCCGCGCCGGGCTCGAGGAACTCCTCGTCGGCGCGCGCCGGCGTGCCGGCCAGGGCCGCCAGCAAAGCCAGCAGCACCGGCAGGGCCGTTGAGAAAGCCCGGCGCAGCCAGCTCAGGGCGCGTTGCGGGAACGGGGCGGCGGCGGCCGCGCGGTGCGAAATACTGAACATGAAGACCTTTTTAACGGCACACAGGGAATGCCTTTCCGACCTCGGCGGCGTGGCGGCGGCGCACAGCAGCATAGTACACCGGGGCACACAAGCCCGCTCCAGACGCAAAAAAGCCAGGCTGGGCCTGGCTTTTTTTTACTCCAGCGGCACTGAATTACTCAGCAACGACTGCGTCTTCTATTTCGGTGACTTCTGGACGATCCAACAGCTCGATGTAAGCCATAGGAGCGTTGTCGCCGACGCGGAAACCCATTTTCAGGATACGCAGGTAACCACCGTTACGGTTGGCGTAACGCGGGCCCAGGACTGCGAACAGTTTCAGGACCATTTCGCGGTCGCGCAGGCGGTTGAATGCCAGACGCTTGTTTGCCAGCGAGTCGGTTTTGCCCAGTGTCAGAATCGGCTCGATAACGCGGCGCAGTTCTTTTGCTTTTGGCAGGGTGGTTTTGATTGCTTCGTGACGCAGCAACGAAACAGTCATGTTGCGCAACATTGCAAGACGGTGTGACGAGGTACGATTCAGTTTACGGAGGCCGTGACCGTGACGCATGGTAAATCCTTTCGGTGAGTGTTCATCCAGTTCTTCGATCGACTACGCAGGCGCAGTCGCGGACCGGTTGTAAAAAAATAACGTCCGCGACACATGCCGCGGGCGGTTTGCTGCAAAAAAATTACTTCTCCAAACCTGCAGGCGGCCAGTTTTCCAGCTTCATGCCCAAGGTCAAGCCGCGCGACGCCAGCACTTCCTTGATTTCGTTCAGGGACTTGCGGCCCAGGTTTGGCGTCTTCAACAGCTCGTTTTCCGAACGCTGGATCAGGTCGCCGATGTAGTAAATGTTTTCGGCTTTCAGGCAATTCGCCGAACGCACCGTCAGCTCCAGGTCGTCGACCGGACGCAACAGGATAGGGTCGACCAGCGGAGCGCGCGATGGCGCTTCGGCGGCCGCTTCCGTGCCTTCCAGGGCGGCGAACACGTTCAACTGGTCCACCAGGACGCGGGCCGACTGGCGGATCGCTTCTTCCGGCGAGATCACGCCGTTGGTTTCGATGTTGATGATCAGCTTGTCCAGGTCGGTACGCTGTTCGACGCGGGCCGATTCAACGAAGTACGACACGCGGCGCACCGGCGAGAACGAGGCGTCCAGAATGATGCGGCCGATCGTCTTGTTGGTGTCTTCCGACAGGCGGCGCACGTTGCCCGGCACGTAACCACGGCCTTTTTCAACCTTGATCTGCATGTCCAGCTTGCCACCGGCGGTCAGGTGGGCGATCACGTGATCAGGGTTGATCAGTTCGACGTCGTGCGGCAGGTCGATGTCGGAGGCCAGAATCGCGCCTTCGCCTTCTTTTTTCAATGTCAAGGTCACCGAATCGCGGTTGTGGACTTTGAATACCACACCCTTCAAGTTCAGCAACAAATCGACGACGTCTTCTTGCACGCCATCGAGTGAGGAATATTCGTGTACTACGCCGGCGATCGTTACTTCGGTCGGCGCGTAGCCTACCATCGAAGACAACAGCACGCGGCGCAACGCGTTACCCAATGTGTGGCCGTAGCCGCGCTCGAACGGCTCCATCACGACTTTGGCGTGACCGGCACCGAGAGCTTCAACATCGATAATACGTGGCTTCAACAAACTGTTCTGCATGAAATGTCCTTTTCAATACCCTCGGCTCATTACACCGATAAGGCTGATGGCATAGGTAAAACGCCCACTCGAACGAGTGGGCGGGTGTCCTACAAACTGCTATTAACGCGAGTACAGCTCGACGATCAGCGATTCGTTGACGTCGTTAGCGATTTCGTTACGCTCTGGCAGGGACTTGAAGGTGCCTTCCATTTTCTTGGCATCAACCGAAACCCAGCTAGGCATACCAACTTGTTCGGCCAGCGACAGCGCTTCCAGGATACGCACTTGCTTTTTCGATTTTTCACGAACAGCAATGATATCGCCGGTTTTGACCGAGTACGACGCGATGTTGACAACGATACCGTTGACGGTGAACGCTTTGTGGCTGACCAGTTGACGCGCTTCAGCGCGGGTCGAACCAAAGCCCATGCGGTAGCAAACGTTGTCCAGACGCGTTTCCAGCAACTTCAACAGCGTTTCGCCGGTGTTGCCTTTACGACGGTCCGCTTCAGCGAAGTAGCGGCGGAACTGGCGTTCCAGCACGCCGTACATGCGCTTGACTTTTTGCTTTTCGCGCAGTTGGTTACCGTAGTCCGAGGTGCGGGCGCCGGATTTGACACCGTGTTGGCCTGGCTTGACGTCCAGTTTGCACTTGGAGTCCAGCGAGCGACGGGCGCTCTTCAGGAACAGGTCTGTACCTTCACGGCGGGAAAGTTTTGCTTTAGGTCCGATATAACGTGCCACGGTGCTTCCTTTTTTGAATGATAACGCCCCAGCCACAGGCGCGCGGCATGCGCGGTGCGGTTAGGCGCTAGTCTGGTCCAACGACAACCAGACGGTGGCTGAAAACGAAAAACCCGCCGAACGGATTCGACAGGCAACAACAGCCGGGCAGTATAACCGTTTCCGGCCTCCTGCTCCAGCGATTTATGCTAACGACGAACAAGAGCAGCTGGCGCTTGCGCGCCCTCTGCCGGTGCCGGTCTTAGATACGACGACGTTTTGGCGGACGGCAACCGTTGTGCGGTACCGGCGTCACATCCTGGATCTCGGTGATCTTGATACCCAGGTTGTTCAGCGCGCGAACCGCGGATTCGCGACCAGGACCAGGGCCCTTGATACGCACTTCCAGGTTCTTCACGCCGCACTCAACAGCGACCTTGCCTGCGGCTTCCGCGGCGACCTGCGCTGCGAACGGGGTCGATTTACGCGAACCCTTGAAGCCCGCACCACCGGAGGTTGCCCACGACAGCGCATTGCCTTGACGATCGGTGATGGTGATGATCGTGTTGTTGAACGATGCGTGGACATGTGCAATGCCTTCGGCGACGTTCTTTTTAACTTTTTTACGCACGCGTGCTGATGCGGCGTTATTTTGCGACTTAGCCATAATTATTCCCTAGCGGATTATTTTTTCAGCGATTGAGCGGCTTTACGCGGTCCCTTGCGGGTACGAGCGTTCGTACGCGTACGCTGGCCACGGCAAGGCAGACCCTTGCGATGGCGCATGCCGCGGTAGCAACCCAGATCCATCAAACGTTTGATGTTCATCGAGATTTCACGACGCAGATCGCCTTCGACGATGAATTTACCTACTTCATCGCGCAGCTTTTCCAGTTCGCTGTCATCCAGATCTTTGATCTTTTTGTTGGTAGCTACACCTGTGGCGTCGCAGATTTTCTGTGCGCGTGGGCGGCCAACACCGTAGATGGCGGTCAGGCCAATAACAGTGTGCTGATGATTTGGGATATTAACCCCTGCAATACGTGCCATTTGTTATTCCTCGATTAACCTTGACGCTGCTTGTGACGCGGTTCCACGCAGATAACGCGGACTACGCCTTTGCGCTTGATGATCTTGCAGTTGCGGCAGATCCGCTTGACTGATGCGAGAACTTTCATTTTTGGGCTCTTTCTTTCGCTTCTTTGGTTTGATTCACGTGTTACTTGGTACGGAACACGATGCGCGCTCGGCTCAGGTCGTACGGCGTCAACTCCACCGTGACCTTGTCCCCAGGAAGGATGCGAATATAATTCATCCGCATTTTACCTGAAATATGCCCGAGCACAACGTGTCCGTTCTCTAGCTTCACTCGAAATGTTGCATTTGGGAGATTCTCAAGAATCTCGCCCTGCATCTGTATGACGTCGTCTTTTGCCATTCGGTATGTTTACCGCGCTTATCGCGTCGGAATTCCGCCCTTGAAATTTGCTTTGCGCAGCAGCGATTCATATTGCTGCGACATCACGTAGTTTTGTACCTGAGCCATGAAATCCATGGTGACAACCACAATAATCAATAAAGAAGTACCACCGAAGTAGAATGGCACCTTCCACTGGGCTTGCATAAATTCCGGCAACAAACACACCAAGGTGATGTAGACCGCGCCGGCGAGTGTCAAGCGTGTCAGGATCTTGTCGATGTAACGGGCAGTCTGCTCACCGGGACGAATCCCTGGCACAAAGGCCCCGCTCTTCTTCAAGTTATCCGCCGTTTCCTTGCTGTTGAATACCAGCGCCGTATAGAAAAAGCAGAAAAACACAATTGCCACTGCGTACAACAGCGCATGGATAGGCTCGCCTGGCCCCATCGATGCTGCCAAATCTTTCAAGAACCGCACCGCAGGGTTAGCGTTGTCGGCGCCCTTCGAAAACCAGTCCACGATAGTGGCCGGGAACAAGATGATCGAAGAAGCAAAGATCGGCGGAATCACGCCGGCCATGTTCAACTTCAGCGGCAGATGACTCGTTTGCCCGCCGTAGATCTTGTTACCAACCTGGCGCTTCGCGTAGTTGACCAAAATTTTGCGTTGACCGCGTTCGACGAATACCACGAAGAACGTGACTGCCGCTACCAGGATCACGATGAAAATCGCGCCTATGCTGCTGATCGAACCGTTCGACACCAGGGAGAACAAACCACCCAGTGCTGCTGGCAGACCGGCGGCGATCCCGGCAAAGATGATGATCGAGATGCCATTTCCCAAGCCGCGCTCGGTAATTTGCTCGCCCAACCACATCAAAAACATTGTTCCGGTCAGCAAAGTGACGACCGTCACGAAGCGGAATGCAAGACCAGGGTCCAGAACCAGACCAGCTTGCGACTCCAGGGCGACTGCAATGCCTAACGCTTGGAACGTCGCCAGCGCAACCGTGAAATACCGGGTGTACTGGGTGATCTTGCGCCGGCCGGCTTCGCCTTCTTTTTTCAACGCTTCCATCTGCGGCGACACGATCGACATCAACTGCATGATGATCGAGGCCGAAATGTAAGGCATGATACCCAGCGCAAACACTGTGAAACGGGACAGGGCGCCACCCGAGAACATGTTGAACATGCCCAGGATGCCGCCTTCGTTCTGTTTAAACAGCAAGGCCAATTGTGTCGGGTCAATCCCGGGAACCGGGACGTGAGCACCGATACGATAAACCACCAATGCGCCAAGCAAAAACCAGAGCCGTCCCCAAGGGAAACCGGCAGCTGCACTTTTAGCAAGTTGTGGATTAGTCGCCAATTTTCGCTCCGATCAAGCTGTTAGCTGTCAACTCAGGCTACCGAGCCGCCAGCTGCTTCGATGGCCGCTTTCGCGCCAGCGGACACTTTCAAGCCCTTCAAATTCACCGCCTTGGTGATTTCGCCGGACAAGATCACGCGCACGTCACGGGCCAACACGCCCAGAACGCCAGCTTGCTTCAAGACCAGAATGTCGACTTCGCCAACGGCCAGCTTGTTCAGATCGGACAGGCGCACTTCAGCTTTGAAGGTGGCGTGCATCGATTTGAAACCGCGCTTTGGCAGACGGCGTTGCAGAGGCATCTGACCGCCTTCGAAACCGACTTTATGAAAGCCGCCCGAACGCGATTTCTGACCCTTGTGACCGCGACCGGCGGTCTTACCGATACCGGAGCCGATACCACGACCCACGCGACGCTTTGCGTGTTTGGCACCGACTGCTGGCTGAATAGTATTCAATTCCATGTTTTTGCTCCGTTCGAGTAAGCCCGAAGGCTTACGCGACAACTTTAACGAGATACGATACTTTATTGATCATGCCGCGAACGGATGGGGTGTCTTGCAACTCGGAAACCGAGTTAACCCGACGCAGACCCAGACCGCGCACGGTAGCGCGATGCGATTCGCGCGTACCGATCAAGCCCTTGACCAATTGCACTTTGAGTGTGGTTGTCATTTTTTTGCCTTAAGCCAGAATGTCTTCGACCGACTTGCCGCGTTTGGCGGCGATGTCGGAAGCAGTGCTCATTTTTGCCAAGCCGTTCAATGTCGCACGCACCAAGTTGTAAGGGTTCGACGAGCCGGTGGATTTCGCCACCACGTCCGTCACGCCCATTACTTCAAAGATCGCGCGCATTGCACCACCGGCGATCACGCCGGTACCCGGCTTGGCCGGGTTCATCAGCACCTTCGACGCGCCGTGACGGCCCGTGACGGTGTGATGCAGCGTACCGTTTTTGAGCGGCACTTTGATCAGGTTGCGACGGGCTTCTTCCATCGCCTTCTGGACACCAACCGGCACTTCTTTCGACTTGCCCTTGCCCATGCCGATGCGGCCATCGCCATCACCAACCACGGTCAGCGCGGCGAAACCCATGATACGACCACCCTTGACCACTTTGGTCACGCGGTTGATCGCGATCATTTTTTCGCGCATGCCGTCATCCGGCTTGTCGCTTTGCATTTTCGCTTGCATTTTTGCCATGACGATTCTTCCTTAGAACTTCAGACCGGCTTCACGCGCGGCTTCTGCCAACGCCTTCACACGGCCGTGGTAACGGAAACCGGAGCGGTCAAACGCAACTTCGGTAATCCCTGCTTTCAAAGCTTTTTCAGCGACGCGCTTGCCGACCAGAGCAGCGGCGGCGGCGTTGCCGCCCTTGCCCGACTGGCCAGCCAGTTCGGCGCGTACTTCTGCTTCGGCGGTCGAGGCCGACACCAGAATTTTCGCGTCCGGGCTGATCAGGTTCGCGTAAATGTGCAGGTTGGTGCGGTGCACCGACAAGCGATTTACTTTCAACTCCGCGATCTTGATGCGGGTTTGGCGCCCGCGGCGAAGCCGTGATTCTTTCTTATTCATCGTCAGCCCCTAATTACTTCTTCTTGGTTTCTTTAATCTTAACCACTTCGTCCGAATAACGGACGCCCTTGCCCTTGTAAGGCTCGGGAGCGCGGTAAGCGCGAACTTCGGCGGCGACTTGGCCCACCTGTTGACGATCGATACCCTTGATCAGGATCTCGGTCGGCGTCGGGGTGGCGCAGGTCACGCCTACTGGCATCGCGTGCACTACAGGGTGCGAAAAGCCCAGGGACAGGTTCAACTTGTCGCCTTGCGCTTGCGCCTTGTAACCCACGCCAACCAGGTTCAGCTTTTTCTCGAAACCCTTGGTGACGCCGGTAACCATGTTGTTGACCAGTGCGCGCAGCGTGCCGGACATGGCATTGGCTTCACGGCTGTCGTTGGCGACGTCGAAACTCAGGGTTCCTGCATTGTTCTCTACTTTGACCAGGCCGTTCAGGGCCTGGGTCAGTACGCCCAGTGGGCCTTTTACCGTGATCGCGGCCGCGGAGATGGCGACTTCGGCGCCAGCTGGGACAGCGATCGGCATTTTAGCTACTCGAGACATGTGTAACTCCTTAAGCCACGTAGCAAATAACTTCGCCGCCGACACCGGTAGCGCGTGCTTTGCGGTCAGTCATGACGCCTTGCGGAGTCGACACGATCGCCACACCCAAGCCATTCATCACGGTCGGGATATCGTCTTTGCCCTTGTAGACGCGCAGCCCTGGACGGGAAACGCGCTCTAAGCGCTCGATGACAGGACGGCCAACATAATACTTCAAACCGATCTTGAGTTCCGCTTTGCCACCGGCTTCGGTAACAGCGAAATCTTCAATGTAACCCTCGTCCTTGAGGACGTTGGCAATCGCAATTTTGACTTTCGACGATGGCATGGCCACGGTCGTTTTCTGAACGCCTTGGGCGTTGCGAATGCGGGTCAGCATATCGGCGATAGGATCGCTCATACTCATTGCATATTCTCCTATTACCAGCTTGCTTTTGTCATACCCGGAATTTCACCACGCATGGCGAATTCACGGAGCTTGATACGACCCAGACCGAATTTACGGAATGTGCCGCGCGGACGACCAGTGATGGCGCAACGGTTACGTTGGCGCGTCGGGTTCGAGTTACGTGGCAGCGCCTGCAATTTCAGGCGCGCTTCGTAGCGCTCTTCTTCCGATTTCGACTGGTCATCAACGATGGCCTTCAGCGCGGCGCGCTTGGGGGCGAATTTCGCCACCAGGTCAGCACGCTTTTGCTCACGGTTAATCAGTGCCAATTTTGCCATGATCTCAGTTTCTGAACGGGAATTTAAAGGCGGCGAGGAGCGCTTTCGCTTCGTCGTCGGTCTTGGCAGTTGTCGTGATGCTGATATTCATACCGCGCAGCACGTCAATCTTGTCGTATTCGATCTCAGGGAAGATGATCTGTTCCTTGACACCGATGTTGTAGTTGCCACGACCATCGAATGCACGGCCGGACACGCCACGGAAATCGCGCACGCGCGGCAGGGCCACGGTGATGAAGCGATCCAGGAACTCGTACATACGAGCGCCGCGCAGCGTGACCATGGTACCGATCGGATAACCTTCACGGATTTTGAAACCGGCAATTGCCTTGCGAGCGACGGTGACGACTGGCTTTTGGCCAGCAATCTTGGTCAGATCGCCAACTGCGTGTTCAATGATCTTTTTATCTGCGACTGCTTCGGACAGACCCATGTTCAGGGTGATCTTGGTCAGACGCGGAACTTCCATTGCCGATTTGTAGCCAAATTTGGCGACCAGATCAGCAACGACCTTTTCTTTATAGAATTCTTGGAGACGGGCCATGATCTCTTAAACCTTCACTACTTCGCCGGAGGACTTGAAGACGCGGACTTTTTTGCCGTCGACATCCTTGAATCCCACGCGATCTGCCTTGCCAGTCGCTGCATTAAACAATGCAACGTTGGACACGTGAATTGGCATGGTCTTGTCGACGATACCACCAGTTACGCCAGTCATCGGGTTCGGTTTCACCGCTTTTTTAGCGATATTGATACCGTCAACCACAATGTGCTCAGCGTCGATGCGCTGCTGAACTACACCACGTTTGCCCTTGTCTTTCCCGGTCAGAACGATGACTTCGTCGTTTTTACGAATCTTATCCATTACGACTCCTTACAGGACTTCCGGTGCCAGGGACACGATTTTCATGAACTTTTCAGTGCGCAGTTCGCGCGTGACAGGTCCAAAAATGCGTGTACCGATCGGCTCCAGCTTGGCGTTCAACAGAACGGCGGCGTTGCCGTCGAACTTCACCAGGGAACCGTCTTGACGGCGAACACCTTTTGCGGTGCGCACTACCACGGCGTTATAAATTTCACCTTTTTTGACACGGCCACGTGGCGCAGCAACCTTAACGGTTACCTTGATCACATCGCCAATGCCTGCATAACGGCGCTTGGAACCGCCCAACACCTTGATGCACATAACTTCTTTTGCACCGGTGTTGTCAGCCACTTCGAGCCGGCTTTCAGTTTGAATCATAGTATTCTCTTTCCCAACTTAAGCCGAAGAATCCACACAATTGTAGAACCACGGTCAGTCTTGGTCCCGCCAGATCCGCTCATGCAGAGCGAAACTGTTTGGGTGCATGACCTTCATACATCTACTGACCGCGGCCTACTGTCTGTGGCCAGACACTTTGCGGCGTTACATGAACGAAGCCCGCTAGTATCACATACAATACGCGGGCCTGCAAGAACTAATTAGACAGTCGGTGATGCTTGCACAACACGGGTAACTGTCCACGCCTTGGTTTTTGAGATCGGGCGACCTTCCTGGATCTCGACCGTGTCACCGGCTTTGACTTCGTTGGTCTCGTCATGCGCGTGATACTTGTTCGAACGCATGATGATCTTGCCGTACAACGGATGCTTGACGTGGCGTTCGATCAGAACGGTGACGGTCTTGTCCATCTTGTCGGAAACCACTTTACCGATCAGCGTGCGCTTGAGCGGCTTTTTCACTGGATCGTTCATTTGGCTTCCTTCGTATTCATGACCGTCTTCACACGCGCGATATCGCGGCGTACCTTCTTGAGTTGCGAAGTGTTGCCCAGCTGTTGCGTAGCGATTTGCATACGCATGCCGAACTGTGCCTTCAACAAGTCATTCAGCTCTTTTTGCAGAGCTTCCTGGTCTTTGCCGCGGAGTTCAGTTGCTTTCATATTTCAACTCCAATTATTGGCCGACCTGGCGTACGACAAACGTCGTGGCCAGTGGCAGTTTCGATGCAGCAAGACGGAAAGCTTCCCGTGCCAGCGCTTCGTCAACGCCGTCCATTTCGTACAGTACTTTGCCCGGCTGAATTTCAGCGACGTAGTACTCAGGATTACCCTTGCCGTTACCCATACGAACTTCGGCTGGCTTGTTCGAGATTGGCTTGTCCGGGAAGATGCGGATCCAAATACGACCACCGCGCTTGATGTGGCGGGTCATCGCACGACGAGCCGCTTCGATCTGGCGCGCCGTGATACGGCCGCGGGCAACCGCTTTCAAACCGAATTCGCCAAACGACACGGCGGTGCCGCGCGAGTGGGAAATACCGGTGTTGCGGCCCTTCTGCTCTTTACGATACTTCCTGCGTGCTGGTTGCAGCATGATTATTCTCCTGCTTTCTCAGCTGGTGCAGCGACAGCGCCGGCCGGTTTAGCGGCGGTGCGCACACGTGCAGCACCTGGTGCTGTGGATGGTTTCGCGCCAACGGGTGCGCGAGGGCGGCCGGTAGGCTTGCCATCGTCACGGCGTGGACCGCGGCTCTTCTTCTCGTCAGGAGGGGTATCGATGACTGGTGCGTCGCCGTTTGGCGCGCGGTCACCCTTGTATACCCAGACCTTGACACCGATGATGCCGTAGGTGGTCGACGCTTCGCTGGTACCGTAGTCGATATCGGCGCGCAGGGTGTGCAGAGGCACGCGGCCTTCGCGATACCACTCTTTACGGGCGATTTCGATACCGTTCAGACGGCCGGACGACATGATCTTGATGCCCAGGGCACCCAGACGCATGGCGTTTTGCATCGCGCGCTTCATCGCGCGGCGGAACATGATGCGCTTTTCCAGCTGCTGGGCGATCGAATCGGCGATCAGCTGCGAATCGATTTCCGGCTTGCGGATTTCTTCGATGTTCACGTGCACGGGAACGCCCATGATCTTGGTCAGCGCCGACTTCAGTACTTCGATGTCCTCGCCTTTTTTACCAATGACCACGCCCGGACGCGAGCTGTAGATCGTGAAGCGCGCGTTCTTGGCAGGACGCTCGATGACGATGCGGCCAACCGAAGCGTTCTTCAGTTTCTTTTTCAGGTAAGCGCGCGCTTTCAGATCTTCGTTGAGCATGGCGGCGAAATTACCGTTGCCAGCGTACCAACGCGATGCCCAGTTACGGGTTACCGAAAGGCGAAAGCCTGTTGGATGTATCTTCTGTCCCATCGTGACTCCTTAGTTGCCGACAGTCACGTAAATGTGACAGGATTGTTTCGAGATACGATCACCCCGGCCCTTAGCGCGTGCTGTGAAGCGCTTCAGGACTGGACCCTTTTCGACGTAGATCGTCGTGACTTTCAGCTCGTCGATGTCGGCGCCATCGTTGTGCTCGGCATTCGCGATCGCGGATTCCAGAACACGTTTGATGATCGCAGCACCTTTTTTCGGGCTGAATTGCAAGATGTTGAGAGCTGCATCAACTTTCTTGCCACGGATCAGGTCAGCAACCAGACGACCCTTTTGGTCCGACAGGCGCACACCTTTGAGGATAGCTTTAGTTTCCATTATTTCTTAGCCTTTTTGTCAGCTGCATGGCCCTTGAACGTACGGGTCAGTGCGAATTCGCCGAGCTTGTGACCAACCATGTTTTCGGAAACATATACCGGCACGTGCAGCTTGCCGTTATGCACCGCGATCGTCAGGCCGATAAAGTCAGGCATGATCGTCGAACGACGCGACCAGGTTTTGATTGGCTTTTTGTCTTTGATTGCTTGCGCAGCCTCAACTTTTTTCACCAGGTGGGCGTCACAGAACGGCCCTTTTTTCAATGAACGAGTCATGTGCTATCCCTTATTTCTTGCCGCGGCGCGAGACGATCATGGAAGTCGTACGCTTGTTACGGCGTGTCTTCTTACCCTTCGTCTGTTGGCCCCAAGGCGACACTGGATGACGACCAGCTGCTGTTTTACCTTCACCACCACCGTGCGGGTGATCGACCGGGTTCATGACCACACCGCGGACGGTAGGACGAACACCGCGCCAGCGCATCGCGCCGGCCTTACCGATTTTACGCAGGCTGTGTTCGGCATTGCCGACTTCGCCAACCGTAGCACGGCACTCGATATGCACGCGGCGCACTTCGCCGGAGCGCAGACGCACCTGAGCGTAGACACCTTCGCGGGCCATCAGCACAACGCCGGCGCCGGCGGTACGGGCCATCTGGGCACCCTTACCTGGCAGCATTTCGACGCAATGCATCACGGTACCGACCGGGATGTTACGGATAGGCAAGCAGTTACCCGATTTGATCGGCGCTTCCGAACCGTTCATCACCGCGTCGCCAACGGCCATGCCCTTGGTGGCGATGATGTACTGGCGCTCGCCGTCGGCGTAGCACAGCAAAGCGATGTTCGCGGTACGGTTTGGATCGTATTCGATACGTTCCACTTTCGCCGGGATGCCGTCTTTGGTGCGCTTGAAGTCGATCAAGCGATAATGTTGCTTATGACCACCGCCGATGTGGCGGGTGGTGATATGACCGTTGTTGTTACGACCAGCGGTCTTGGATTTCTTTTCAACCAGGGCTGCGAACGGACGACCTTTGTACAGGTCAGGGTTCACAACCTTCACCATGCCGCGACGGCCTGGTGAGGTTGGTTTCATCTTAACGAGTGCCATTATGCAGCCTCCTCGGAGAAGTTGATTTCCTGGCCAGGCTTCAGGCACACGAAAGCACGCTTGGTATGATTACGACGACCGTTGAACTTGCCGGTGCGCTT
The DNA here is from genome assembly GCF_046115965.1 of Janthinobacterium sp. CG_23.3. Classification (NCBI taxonomy): domain Bacteria; kingdom Pseudomonadati; phylum Pseudomonadota; class Betaproteobacteria; order Burkholderiales; family Oxalobacteraceae; genus Janthinobacterium; species Janthinobacterium sp. CG_23.3. Next base: position 22,510 of record NZ_JBJXIB010000094.1, read on the forward strand.
CTGCTTACCTTGACGGTTTGCAGTTTGCACGGACAGAACTTCAACCTTGAACAGCAGTTCGACCGCTGCCTTGATTTCAGGCTTGGTTGCATCCGGCAATACGCGGAATACAATTTGCTCGTTCTTTTCCGCGACCATGGTGGCCTTTTCGGAAATGACCGGCGCCAACAGCACCTTCATCAAGCGTTCTTCGCTATGTTTCAAAATCGCGCTCATGCCAACATCTCCTCAATCTTAGCCAATGCCAGCTTGGTGATCAGGATCTTCTTGTAGAACACCAGGGACAGCGGGTCTGCGTGACGCGGCTCAACGACGAGCACGTGTGGCAGGTTGCGCGATGCCAATTCCAGGTTTTCGTTCAACGTGTCAGTGATGATCAGGACGGATTCAAAACCCATGCCGGTCAGCTTTTGCGACAGCAGTTTGGTTTTTGGCGCGTCGATCGTCAGATCGTCGATCACAGTCAGGCGGTCTTCACGAGCCAGCTGGGACAAAATCGAGCAGATACCTGCGCGATACATTTTTTTGTTCACTTTGTGGGTGAAGTTCTCGTCGGGCGAATTTGGGAAAATCCGTCCGCCGCCGCGCCACAGTGGCGACGACGACATACCAGCACGCGCGCGGCCGGTACCTTTTTGGCGCCATGGCTTTTTCGTCGTGTGGTGAACTTCTTCACGGTCTTTTTGCTTGCGGTTACCGCTACGTGCATTCGCCTGATAGGCGATGACGACTTGGTGGATCAGCGCTTCGTTGTAATCACGGCCGAAAATAGTATCAGCAGCGACGACGTTGGAGCCGGCTTGACCTTGCGCATTCAGAAGCTTGAGTTCCATCGTTTAAGCTCCCTTCTTTGCTTTGGTTTTGATGGCTGGCGAGACAACTACCTGGCCATTTTTCGCGCCTGGAACCGCACCCTTGACCAACAGCAGCTGGCGTTCGGTGTCGATACGGGCGACTTCGAGGTTTTGCATCGTGCGGGTAACGTCACCCAGATGACCGGTCATGCGCTTACCAGGGAAAACGCGACCTGGATCCTGCGCCATACCGATGGAACCTGGCACGTTGTGCGAACGCGAGTTACCGTGGGTAGCGCGACCGGACGAGAAGTGGTAACGCTTGATGACGCCGGCGTAACCCTTACCGATGGTGATACCCTGCACGTCGATCTTTTGACCGACTTCGAACAGCGAAGCGGCGACGACATCGCCAGCTTTCAGTTCGGCAGCTTTGTCTGCATCGACGCGGAACTCTTTCAACAGAGTACCTGCTTCGACACCGGCTTTAGCGTGGTGACCAGCGACGGCTTTGTTCACGCGGGAAGCGCGACGTTGACCGAATGCGACCTGAACAGCGGAGTAACCATCTGTTTCAGTTGTTTTGACTTGCGCAACACGGTTGTTCGATACGTCCAACACGGTGACGGGAATCGAATCCCCTTCGTCCGTGAAAATGCGCATCATACCAACCTTGCGACCGAGAAGGCCTAGGCTCATTTTTTCTCCATTCCCACCTGCGATTGGGCGGGGCTTGTTTAACTACAAAGTAACGTAGGACTCAAAAAAAGGAACGAATCCATACCGAAGCCGGCAAGTATATACCACAAAAACCCTTGACGCAACAAGTTAACACGGGGTATGGCAAAACCGCACAGCCGCGCCCGGCGCGGCTTGGCGGCGGTCCGGCGATGCTTGATCGACTGGGGAATGGGCGGGTTTTCGCGCCGGCTGGCGCCGCGTTGCGCGGCGCTGGCGGTCGGGGGGGGGGGGGGGGGGGGGGGGGGGGAAGGGGAGGGGGGGGGGGGGGGGGGAGGGGGGGGGAGGGGGGGGAGGGGAACAGAAAAAAGAAAACCGACAACAACAACGGAAACAAAAAGAAAAAATAGA
>NZ_JBJXIB010000095.1:0-23689 GCF_046115965.1 Janthinobacterium sp. CG_23.3
AAGAAAAAAAAAAAAAAAAAAAAAAAAAACAAAAGGGGGAGGGAGGGGGGAGGAGGAAAGCGCAAAGGGAACCAGGTTTGGTGCGCCGCTTTCTTTTTGCGATTTCCGCCGCGTTTCAACGCTCGGCGTCGGTGCCGCGTCACGCGCGGCCGCTCGACTACCTGGCGTCTAGCGCTTGAGCACCTTCGGCACGGCGGCGGCGCGCAGGCGGAACGCGTCCGGCATGCCGGAACCCAGCAGCGGGCGCAGGTACAGGCGGAAGGCGTCGGTGACGTCGGTGCCGCTGGCGCTGATGAACTCGTCCTCCATCGTGCGCGTCTTGCCGGCCACCGCGCTCAGCTCCAGCAAGTCGTAGTCGACCGAGTAGTAGCCGGTGCGCTTGATCGCCACCGAGCCGCAACGCTCGCCCCACATGGCGAACTGCACCGCCTTTTCGCCCACTTCGCGCGCCTCGCGCTGGTCGACGTCGGAGACGCAGCCGATGAAGGAGCGCTGCAGGTAGCCGAAGGTGTCGCCGCGCACCCGCTTGATGCCCAGCTTGGCCTTGATCTCGTCGCACAGCAGGTCGGCCAGCGCGCCGTTGCCCGACAGTTGCACGTTGCCGTGGGCGTCGCGCTCGACTTCCTTGGCCAGCAGGCTGGCGATCGGCTCGCCGCTGGCGTCGTGGATGCCCTCGGAGACGGCGACGACGCAGCGGCCGTAGCGTTGGTATACCGCCTTGACGTCGGCGAGGAACTGCTCCAGCACGAAGGTGCGCTCGGGCAGGTAGATCAGGTGCGGGCCGTCGTCGGGGAATTTCTTGCCCAGCGCGGCGGCCGCCGTCAGGAAGCCGGCGTGGCGCCCCATGACGACGCCGACGTAGACGCCCGGCAGCGCAGCGTTGTCCAGGTTGGCGCCGGCGAAGGCCTGGGCGACGAAGCGCGCCGCCGACGGGAAGCCCGGCGTGTGGTCGCTGCCGACCAGGTCGTTGTCGATGGTTTTCGGGATGTGGATGCAGCGCAGCGGGTAGTTGGCCTGGCGCGCCTGCTCGCTGACGATGCGCACCGTGTCGGACGAGTCGTTGCCGCCGATGTAGAAGAAGTGTTCGATCTGGTGCGCCCGCAGCACCTGGAAAATTTCCTGGCAATACTTGGCGTCCGGCTTGTCGCGGGTCGAACCGAGCGCCGACGACGGCGTCGCCGCCACCAGTTCGAGGTTGTGGCTGGTCTCCTGGGTCAGGTCGACGAAGTCCTCGTTGACGATGCCGCGCACGCCGTGCAGCGCGCCGTAGACCCGGGTGACGTCGCGGAAGCGGCGCGCCTCCAGCGCCACCCCGGCCAGCGATTGGTTGATGACGGCGGTCGGGCCGCCTCCCTGGGCAACCAAAATCTTTCCAGACGGCATGGCGTTCTCCTGAGTTGGCGAGCCCCTAGCGTACCCCGAAAACGCCGCCGCCGTTACGGTTTGCCGATATGCCGCGCCAAAATTTTCTCGGGTGGCGACGGACGTTTCATTGAAGCAAGCGCCACCGCGCCGGCCGGCGCGCCTATTCCGGCGCGCGGATATGCGCCAGCAGCGCCATGCTGCGCTTGCCCGGCGGCGGCGTCAGCCAGCTCACCAGCGCCGTCGCCGCCAAGCCGGCCGGCACGCCGAAGATGCCGGCCGAAATCGGCGCGATGTGGAACCACTGACCGGCCGCGCTGCCGCCGAGCATCGGGTTGGTGTGCAGCATGTAGTACAGGCACACGCCGAAGCCGGCCAGCATGCCGGCGATGGCGCCCTGGTGGTTGGCGCGGCGCCAGAACACGCCCAGCGCCAGCGCCGGGAACAGCGTCGAACCCGCCAGCGAGAAGGCGGCGCCCACCAGCGACAGGATGTCGGCCGGCTTTTGCGAGGCGGTGTAGGCGGCGATGAAGGCCACCGCCAGCAGCAGCAGCTTGGAAATGGTCACCCGCTTCTGCGTCGACGCGGCCGGGTCGACCACCTTGTAGTAGACGTCGTGCGATAGCGCGTTGGAAATGGCCAGTAGCAGGCCGTCGGCGGTCGACAGCGCCGCCGCCAGGCCGCCGGCGGCGACCAGGCCGGAGATGACGTAGGGCAGGCCGGCGATTTCCGGCGTGGCCAGCACCAGCACGTCGGCGTCGATGGCGATCTCGGCCAGTTGCACCACGCCGTCGCGGTTGGTGTCGACAATGCTCATCAAGGGCGCCAGCTTGTCGACGTTGGCCCAGTACGCCACCCAGGTCGGCAGGTGGGCGTAGTCGCTGCCCACCAGCGCCGTGTAGATGTCGTACTTGACCAGCACCGCCAGCGCCGGCAGCGTCAGGTAGATCAGCAGGATGAAAAACAGCGCCCAGCCGACCGAGACGCGGGTTTCGTGCACCGACGCCGTGGTGTAGGAGCGCATCAGGATGTGCGGCAGCGCCGCCGTGCCCAGCATCAGGCAAAACACCAGCGCCAGGAAGTTGTTGCGCTTGACGTCGGAGGCGGCCCGGTCCGGCGCCGGGAACGGCAGCGCGTGCGGCACCGGCGGCTGCGCCCGCGCCAGGTTCAGCGCGCGCGCGGCGCGCCATTCCAGGCGTGCCTCGTCGGGGTTTTTCGGGTAGGCGATGAGCGCCCGCTCGGCGCCGCGGATATCGCTCAGGCTGGCGTTGCGGGCGCGCGCGGCGTCCAGCTGGCGCTGCGCCGCCAGGCGGCCCTGCTCCCACGACACCGGCAGCGCCAGCAGCCTGGCGTCGAAGCCGGCGGCGCGCCGCAGGAAGACGGCGCGCACCTGCAGCTCGCGCGGGTCGGCGTCGATGGCCCGCTCGCGCGCGCCCAGCAGCGGCAGCACCTTGCCGTAAGCCAGTTGCGGCAGCGGGTTGTCGGCGTGCTTGACCGCCAGCCACATCGCCGGGATCAGGAAGGCCACCAGGATGATGATGTACTGCGCCACCTGGGTCCAGGTGATCGCCCGCATGCCGCCGAGGAAGGAGCAGACCAGGATGCTGGCCAGGCCGAGGAAGATGCCGACCGAGAAGTCGACGCCGGTGAAGCGCGAGGCGATCAGGCCGACCGCGTAGATCTGCGCCACCACGTAGATGAAGGAGACGACGATGGTGGCGGCCACCGCCATCATGCGCACCGGGCCGCCGCGCCCGCCGGCGCCGCCGCCGTAGCGCGCCGCCAGGAAGTCGGGGATGGTGTACTGGGCGAACTTGCGCAGGTAGGGCGCGATCAGCAGCGCCACCAGGCAGTAGCCGCCGGTCCAGCCCATGATGTAGGCCAGGCCGTCGAAGCCGTGCAGGTACAGGCCGCCGGCCAGGCTGATGAAGCTGGCCGCCGAGATCCAGTCGGCCGCCGTCGCCATGCCGTTGAACATGGCCGGCACGCGCCGCCCGGCGACGTAGTATTCGGCGACGTTGGAGGTGCGGCTGAGCACGCCGATGCTGGCGTACAGCACGATGGTGGCCAACATGAACAGGTAGCCGATCCAAATGCGCGGCATGCCCTCTTGCTCAAGCACCGCCAGCGACAGCAGGAAGGCCGCGAAGCCGCCGCTAAAGAGCAGGTAGTAGCGCCGCAGGCGGCGCAAAAAGCGCGCCGCGGCGCTCACGGCGGCGCCCCGGCGGCGCGGTCGAGCCGCCGCATGCGCCAGGCGTAGGCGACGACGATGGCCAGGTAGACCAGCGACGAGCCCTGCGCCGCCATGTAGAACGACAGCGGCCAGCCGAACACGCTGTACTGGTACAGCTCGCGGGCGAAGAATACGCTGCCAAAGCCGGTGGCGAACCACAGCGCCAGCAGCAGCGCCGTCAGGCGGCGGGTCTGGCGCCAGTGCGCGGCGCGGCGCGCCGCCAGGGCGGGGCCGGCCTCAGGGGTGTTATCCATGCTTGCTCTCGGTGTCGGCGGGCGCGTCCTCGCCCTGCGGCGCGAAGCCCAGGCGGAACAGGCAGCCCGGCCATGTCGGCGGCCGGCCGCGCGGGTTGGAAAGGACCTCGACGTCGGCGCCGTGCTGCTGGGCGATTTCGCGCACGATCGCCAGGCCCAGGCCGCTGCCGTCGGCGTTGCTGCCGAGGATGCGGTAAAAGCGCTCGAAGACGCGCCCGCGCTCGGCCGCGGCGATGCCCGGGCCGGTGTCCTCGACCTCCAGCAGCGCCCGGCCGGCGGCGCCGTCGCGGCGCACGCGCACGGTGACGCTGCCGCCGGCCGGCGTGTAGCGCAGCGCGTTGTCGATCAGGTTGGAGAGCAGCTCGCGCAGCATGATGGCGTTGCCGGCGATGCCGGCCGGGCCGTCCGCTTCCTCGAAGCCGAGGTCGATGCGCAGCTTGAACGAGGCCGGCACCCAGTCGCGCACGGCGTCGCGCGCCAGCGCGTTCAGTTCGACCCGCTCGAACGGCGCGCCGGCCTGCGGCTGGTTCTCGGCGCGCGCCAGCGCCAGCAACTGGTTGACCAGGCGCGTGGCCGCCTCCGAGCTTTTCGCCAGCTGCTGCAGCGAGCGGTGGATTTCCCGCTGGTCGGTTTGGCGCAGCGCCAGCTCGGACTGCATGCGCATGCCCGCCAGCGGCGTCTTCATCTGGTGCGCGGCGTCGGCGATGAAGCGCTTTTGCATCTCGATCGACAGCGACAGGCGCGCCAGCATGTCGTTGAGCGAACCCACCAGCGGCGAAATCTCCTCCGGCACCTGGCCCGGCTCGATCGGGCTGAGGTCGTCCGGCGCGCGCGCGCGTATGCGCTCCTGCAACTGCGCCAGCGGCGACAGGCCGCGCGCCAGCGCGAACCAGACCAGCGCCAGCACGATCGGCAGGATGATGAACTGCGGCAAAATGACGCCCTTGATGATCTCGTTGGCCAGGTGGGCGCGCTTGTCGAGGGTTTCGGCGACCTGCACCAGGGCGCGCCGCGGCTCGTCGGAGCCGGCGTCGGCCAGGTCGAGGTAGGTGAAGGCGACGCGGATCGGCGTGCCGTGCATGCTGTCGTTGCGAAACAGCACCCGGCCGCTGCGGAAGCGGTCCTCGTCGAGCGGCGGCGCCAGGTCGCGGTCGCCGTCGACGTATTCGCCGCGCCGGCCCAGGATCAGGAAGTAGACGCTGTCGACGTCGTCGGCGCGCAGCATGTCGCGCGCCGAGCCGGGCAGGCGTTTGACCAGCTTGCCGTCGACCTCGCGCACCTGCTGCGCCAGCACGGTGACGCTGTCTTCGAGCGCGTGGTCGAACGGCTGGTTGGCGATGGCCTTGGCGACCAGGTAGGTGATGGCGATGCTCATCGGCCACAGCAGCAGCAGCGGCGCCAGCATCCAGTCGAGGATCTCGCCGAACAGCGAATGCTGGACGCCGTCGTCGCGTTCGGCGGCGAACGGCTCGGCCCAGGCGGCGTCGGCGTCGTCGTCGGCCGGCTCGGCGTCGCGCTGGCTCACCGGGCGTCGGTCTTGCCGGCCGGGTCGCTGAATTTTTCCAGGCAATAGCCGAGGCCGCGCACGGTGACGATGCGCACGCCGCCGACCTCGATCTTCTTGCGCAGGCGGTGCACATACACTTCGATGGCGTTGTTGCTGACCTCTTCGCCCCATTCGCACAGGTGGTCGACCAGTTGTTCCTTCGACACCAGGCGGCCGGTACGGCCCAGCAAAATTTCCAGCAAGCCCAGTTCGCGCGCCGACAGGTCCAGCATCTGCTCGTGGATGTAGGCGCTGCGCCCGACCTGGTCGTAGCTGAGCGGGCCGTGCTTGATGACGGTGGCGCCGCCGCCGCCGCGGCGCGTCAGCGCGCGCACCCGCGCCTCCAGCTCGGAGAGGGCGAAGGGCTTGGCCATGTAGTCGTCGGCGCCCAAGTCGAGGCCGTTGACGCGCTGCTCGATCGAGTCGGCCGCCGTGAGTATCAGCACCGGCAGCGCCGCGCCGCGCCCGCGCAGGCGCCGCAGCACCTCCAGGCCGGACAACTTGGGCAGGCCGAGGTCGAGGATCAACAGGTCGAATTCCTGGGTCGACAGGGCGGTGTCGGCCTCCTGGCCGTTTTTGACGCAATCGATGGCGTAGCCGGACTGGCGCAGCGAGCGCGTCAGCCCGTCGGCCAGCACGCTATCATCTTCAGCAAGTAAAATACGCATTGGGCGACATCCGGCGTCGAAAGTCTGTATTGTGTGGCATTTTGGGCGGGGTGGCGAGCGTTTGCGCCAAACGGCGCGAAACGACCGCGCTGGTTGACCGGTTTCAAACAAATTCACGTGGCGCTTGCAATAACCACTGTTTTTTTATACAGTATCGCTTGTGACGAATTTAACCCACGCGCTAGTTCAGGCTGAAAGAACATAATGGACGATAGAAAAGCTGTAATACCGCCGGCGGAAAAGGCCAAGGCGCTTGCCGCCGCGTTGGCGCAGATTGAAAAGCAGTTCGGCAAGGGTTCGGTCATGCGCATGGACGCCAGCGCGCCGATCGAAGAAGTGCAGGTCGTCTCGACCGGCTCGCTCGGCCTGGACATCGCGCTGGGCGTGGGCGGCTTGCCGCGCGGGCGCGTGGTGGAAATCTACGGCCCTGAATCGTCGGGCAAGACCACGCTGACGCTGCAAACCATTGCTGAAATGCAAAAGTTGGGCGGCACCTGCGCCTTTATCGACGCCGAGCACGCGCTCGACGTCGGCTACGCGCAAAAACTCGGCGTCAACCTGCACGAGTTGTTGATCTCGCAGCCGGACACCGGCGAGCAGGCATTGGAAATTTGCGACGCGCTGGTGCGTTCGGGCAGCGTCGACCTGGTCGTCATCGACTCGGTGGCCGCGCTCACGCCGCGCGCCGAAATCGAGGGCGACATGGGCGACTCGCTGCCGGGCCTGCAGGCGCGGCTGATGTCGCAGGCGCTGCGCAAGTTGACCGGTTCGATCAACCGCACCAACACGCTGGTGATCTTCATCAACCAGATCCGCATGAAAATCGGCGTCATGTTCGGTAGCCCGGAAACCACCACCGGCGGCAACGCGCTGAAGTTCTACGCCTCGGTGCGCCTGGACATCCGCCGCACCGGCTCGATCAAGTCCGGCGACGAAGTCATCGGCAACGAAACCAAGGTCAAAGTCGTCAAGAACAAGATCGCGCCGCCGTTCAAAGAAGCCCATTTCGACATCCTGTATGGCGAAGGCACGTCGCGCGAAGGCGAGATCCTCGATCTGGGGTCGGATGCGAAGATCGTCGAGAAGTCCGGTTCGTGGTACAGCTACAACGGCGAACGCATCGGCCAGGGCAAGGACAACGCCCGCACCTTCCTGAAGGAGCGTCCGGCCTTGGCGCGGGAAATCGAAAACAAGGTGCGCGCCTCGCTGGGCGTGCGCGAACTGCCGCCGGTGCTGGAAGCGAAGGCCGACAAAGCCGAGAAGGCCGACAAGGCCGAGACGGCCGCCAAGTTGAAGGCCGTCGAGTAAGCGTCAAGCGGTAGTAGTAAATAGTAAATATCACCGTGCCGCGCCCTGCGGCCGGTGATTTTGTGTTTTCGGGGTAGGTTTCAGTGCGCTGACGCGCCGCGAAAGTCAAAAAAACAAAGGCTGGGCCGCGGGGTGACGCCCTTGGTTTGCACTGCCCCCCCACAGCCACTGGAGACGCCGATGCCCCGACCACAATTAAGCCTGAAGGGCCGCGCGCTGCGCTTTTTATCGATGCGCGAGCACAGCCGCTTGGAGCTGGGCCGCAAGCTGGCGCGCCACGCCGAGGAGGGCGACGACGTCGAAGCCCTGCTCGACGCGCTGGAGGCGGCCAACTGGCTGTCGCAGGAGCGTTTTTCCGAAGCGTTGATCCACCGCCGCTCTGCGCGCTACGGCAACAGCCGCATCGTCGCCGAGCTGCAAAGCCACGGCGTCGGCGGCGAGGCCTTGCAGGAACTCAAGGCCGGCCTGGCCGACGGCGAGGCCGAGCGCGCCTGCGAAGTGTGGCGGCGCAAGTTCGGCACGGTCGCGGCCGACGCCGAGCAGCGCTCGAAACACATCCGTTTCCTGATGCAGCGCGGTTTTTCGCAGCGCGCGGTGTTTGCCGCCATCAAGGGCGCGCCCGACGAGGACGCGTTCGGCGACGACTAGGCGCGCGGCGTATTTGTTGTGCATTTTTCTACTATCCAAGGACGGCAATCGCATGTTGCAGCGCAACTTGTGGCGCGGTGTGCTACACTTTTGTGGTTTTTGCAGCGCCGCATGAGCGGTAGTTGTCCGTAGAAGCTACGGCAACGTGCGTAGGCACATGGCTGCTAACTATTACTGCCGCGATTGCGGCGCCGGTATTTATGCCCCTGTCACCCCCAGTTTCCCGACGTGCGTTGAGGCATACTCGCGCAATAGACGTCCAAGCGTATGCCCGCGACGACGGCTTGTGGGATCTCGACGCCCGTATAAGCGACATCAAGACTTTCGACACTACGCTGGCCTCCGGTGTGCGTGCCGGCGGCGCGCCGCTGCACGACCTGCGCCTGCGCCTGACTATCGACCTCGACATGACCATCGTCGCCGCCGAAGCGGCCTCCGACGCCGTGCCGTATCCGGGGTTCTGCGACACCATCGGCCCGGCCTACCGCGCGCTGATCGGCCTGAACCTGATGAAAAGCTTCCGCCACGAACTCAAACAGCGCGTCGCCGGCATCGCCGGCTGTACCCATTTGACCGAACTGGCGCAAATCCTGCCGACGGCGGCGATCCAGGCTTTCGCCAACGACGTCTGGTCGCCCAACGACAGCGCCGACGCCGACGCCGCCACCGCCCTGGTGCAACCGTTTCAACTCGATAAATGCCACGCGCTGCGCACCGACGGCGGCGCCGTGGCACGGTACTACCCGCGCTGGGCGGTCAAGGCAGGGCCGGCTTAGCGTCTTGTTTCACTTGTTTTTTTCGCAGTATCAACCGCATTTTTACACATCAGCATCAGAAGGGAAGCCAGCATGAAAATCCATGAGTATCAAGGCAAAGAAATCCTCCGAAAATACGGAGTGACGGTTCCGCGCGGTATCCCGTGCATGTCCGTAGAAGACGCAGTCAAGGCGGCGGAAACTCTGGGTGGCCCGGTGTGGGTAGTCAAGGCGCAAATCCATGCGGGCGGCCGCGGCAAGGGCGGCGGCGTGAAAGTGGCCAAGTCGCTGGAGCAGGTCAAGGAATACGCCGACCAAATCATGGGCATGCAACTGATCACGCACCAGACCAGCCCCGAAGGCCAACTGGTACGCCGCCTGCTGGTCGAGGAAGGCGCCGACATCCAGAAAGAACTGTACGTGTCGCTGGTCACCGACCGCGTTAGCCAGCGCGTGGTGCTGATGGCATCTTCCGAAGGCGGCATGGACATCGAGGAAGTCGCCGAGTCCCACCCCGAACTGATCCACCAGATCGCCATCGACCCGGCCGTCGGCCTGACCGACGCCGAAGCCGACGACATCGCCACCAAGATCGGCGTGCCCGCCGCTTCGCTGGCCGATTGCCGCACCCAATTGCAGGGTCTGTACAAGGCGTACTGGGAAACCGACGCCTCGCTGGCCGAAATCAACCCGCTGATCCTGACCGGCTCCGGCAAGGTCATCGCCCTGGACGCGAAGTTCAACTTCGACGCCAACGCGCTGTATCGCCAACCTGAAATCGTCGCCTTCCGCGACCTCGACGAAGAAGACGCGGCCGAAGTGGAAGCGTCGAAATTCGACCTGGCCTACATTTCGCTCGACGGCAACATCGGTTGCCTGGTCAACGGCGCCGGCCTGGCCATGGCCACCATGGACACCATCAAGCTGTTCGGCGGCGAGCCGGCCAACTTCCTCGACGTCGGCGGCGGAGCGACGGCGGAAAAAGTGACCGAGGCGTTCAAGATCATGTTGAAGAACCCGGGCCTGAAAGCCATCCTGGTCAACATTTTCGGCGGCATCATGCGTTGCGACGTCATCGCCGAAGGCGTGATCGCGGCATCCAAGGCGGTTTCGCTGCAAGTGCCGCTGGTGGTGCGCATGAAGGGTACCAACGAAGATCTGGGCAAGAAAATGCTGGCCGAGTCCGGTTTGCCTATCATCGCTGCCGATACCATGGAAGACGCGGCCAAGAGCGTTGTGGCTGCCGCTGCCGGTCACGCTTAATTAAGGAATCACTATGTCCATTCTGATCAATAAAGATACCAAAGTCGTTACCCAAGGGATCACCGGCAAGACCGGCCAGTTCCACACCCGCATGTGCCGCGACTACGCGAACGGCAAAGCCGCTTTCGTGGCCGGCGTCAACCCTAAAAAGGCTGGCGAAGACTTCGAAGGCATCCCGATTTTCGCCAACGTCGGCGAAGCGAAAAAAGAAACCGGCGCCAACGTGTCGGTGATCTACGTGCCGCCGTCGGGCGCCGCCGCGGCGATCTGGGAAGCGGTCGAAGCCGAAATGGACCTGGCCATTTGCATCACCGAAGGCATTCCCGTGCGCGACATGATGGCCCTGAAGGACCGCATGGCCAAGTCGGGCAGCAAAACCCTGCTGCTGGGGCCGAACTGCCCGGGCCTGATCACGCCTGACGAAATCAAGATCGGCATCATGCCGGGTCACATCCACAAGCAAGGCCGCATCGGCGTGGTGTCCCGTTCGGGCACGCTGACGTACGAAGCGGTCGGCCAGTTGACCGCGCTGGGCCTGGGCCAGTCGAGCGCAGTGGGCATCGGCGGCGACCCGATCAACGGCTTGAAGCACATCGACATCATGCGCATGTTCAACGACGATCCGGACACCGACGCCGTCATCATGATCGGCGAAATCGGCGGTCCCGACGAAGCCAACGCCGCGTATTGGATTAAAGACAACATGAAAAAACCGGTGGTCGGCTTTATCGCCGGCGTCACCGCCCCTCCGGGCAAGCGCATGGGCCACGCCGGCGCGCTGATCTCCGGCGGCGCCGACACCGCGCAAGCGAAACTGGAAATCATGGAAGCATGCGGCATCACCGTGACCAAGAACCCGTCCGAAATGGCGCGTTTGCTGAAAGCCATGCTGTAATCACAGCGTTGCCAAGGCGGTCAAGGTTGTACCCAACGGGGAGCTGCGGCTCCCCGTTGCTATTGGCGCCGCCGACACGCGCGGCGCGGCCGATGCGGCCTGACAAAAATTGTCAAGCGGCGGCGCCAAAATGGCCGACTGACAATAAATGGCGCGCCGATTGACAAATATCGTCAACCGCCGCCGCGTAACATTGCGCAAATTTCATTCTTGGCGCCCGCGGCGGGCCGTTTTGCGCCTGGCACGCCAATTGCTCTTATCCCTGTGTGACACCACTTTTCGATACACCACCCAGGAGCGCTAAAATGAAATCGATGAAAATGATCAAGAAACAAGCACAAGCCGGCTTCACCCTCATCGAGTTGATGATTGTCGTGGCCATCATCGGCATCCTGGCGGCCGTGGCGATTCCGGCCTACAGCGACTACACGGTCAAGGCGAAAGTGGCCAACGCCATGTCGGCGGCCGGCGCGATGAAAACCGCGATTGCCTTGTGCGCCCAGGAAGCCGGCGGCGAGCTGACCAACTGCAACACTGCGTTCGTCGGCAACACCCTGCCAGCGTTTACCGCGACCAAGGAAGTGGCAAGCGCAACCGTCACGCTGCTCGGCGTCATTACGCTGACCTTGAACGATATCGGCAAGGGCACGTCCGGCAAGACCATCACGATGATCCCTACCGTTCCGGCCGGCGGCAGCGCCATGACCTGGGCCAACTCGACCAACATCCTGGCCGCGGACAATCCAGCGGCGATCGCGGCGATTACCAAAAACAACATCTAAAACCGGCTTCGCCCGCCCGGAAAAGCCGCCTTTTGGCGGCTTTTCCCGTTCTACACGATCTTCTGGCGGTCGGCGATCAGCGCCTCGTAGGTCAGGTTTTGCAGCATCGTGTAATGGACCGGTTCGAGGTCGGTGAATTGGACGCCGTAGGTGAACACCTCGGTGCGCGCGCCGGCGGCCGGCTTGACGATGTTGACGTTCTGGATGGTGGCGCCGGTCTTCACGCGCACCTGGTGGTTGCCGGGCTGGGCGATCAGGGTGAACGACAGCGTCACGCTGGGCTCGTCCGGCGACAATTTCCTGGGCGACTCGATCAGCGCGCCCGACACGCTCAGATTGACCAGGAACACCGACACCGACGGGTGTTCGGCCGACGCCAGCTGGGCTGGAATGTCGACTTTCACGCGCATCGCCGCGCGCAGGCTGGTGCCCTGGATCGTGTCGGGGAAGGACAGGTGCACATAATGCAGCGGGCGGGCGAAAATGCGCATCACGGTGCAGGCGAACGAACACACGGTGACGCCGGAGAACACGCGGATGGTCAGCTTGTCGCCGTCGTTGAGGGCGATCGGCGCGCCGGCCTCGTTGGGGATCTTGACGATCAGGTATTCGTCTTTGACGTAGCCGATCAGCGTCGAGAAGTGCTGGATGGGTTTGATGGTGCGGTGCGTGATGAACTGGATCCTGCCGCCGACTTGCAGATTCATCGAGTCGAACTCGAAGGCCTGCACCTTGGGCGCGCCTGGGGGCTTGTTGCTTGTCATTCGTGAGGCCTTTTGGACATGCACTGCGGAAAGTATTTGATACTATACCAACAGTATTGGCCGTAAGCTACGAAAACCGCCCTCGCCACCGCAATCGCCGCGCGCCGGCGCAGCCGCGCGGTTACTCCTTGTCAATGTCGGCGCGCCAGTCGCCGCTTTTGCCGCCGTGCTTTTCCAGCACGCGGATGTCGCCCATGACCATGCCGCGGTCGACCGCCTTGCACATGTCGTAGATTGTCAGCAGGCCGATCTGCACCGCCGTCAGCGCCTCCATCTCGACCCCGGTCTTGCCGAAGGTTTCCACCTGGGCGCGGCAATGCACCTGGTGGCGCGCGGCGTCGGTGTCGAAGTCGACCGCCACCCGCGTCAACGCCAACGGATGGCACAGCGGCACCAGGTCGCTGGTGCGTTTGGCGCCCATGATGGCGGCGATGCGGGCGATGCCGAGCACGTCGCCCTTCTTGGCGTTGCCCTCGACGACGAGGGCGAAGGTGGCCGGCTGCATGCGGATGCTGCCGGCGGCGACGGCGACGCGCCGGGTTTCCGCCTTGGCGCCGACGTCGACCATGTGGGCCTGGCCGGCGCCGTCGAAATGGCTCAGTTGCGCTTCGGTGGCGGGGAGGGCGTCGCGGTCGTTTATGCTGGTCATGGATCGGTCGTATCGGGTGGCTTGCACGGGCTGGTGACAAAGTATTCCAACCGGCCGGGGCCCTGCGGAACCAGGCCGGTTACAGGGTATCATAGCACCGTGAACGCAAAACTACCCCCCCAATCGCTGGTCGGCTTGAGCGGCGCGCGGGCGCCGCTCAAGCGCGCCGTGGCGCTGCTGGCCGCCGCCGCCCTGGTTTCGCTGGCGCTGGCCGCGCCGCTGTCGGCGGCGCAGAGCCGGCCCGCCGCGGCCGCCGCGCCGAATTTGCCCTTGCTGGGCGACACCGAACGGCAAGACCTGTCGCCGGCGATGGAACGCAAGCTGGGCGAGGAGATCATGCGCGACATTCGCGGCGACCGCGACTACCTCGACGACGCGCCCATCCTCGAATACCTGAACAACTTCGGCGGCGCGCTGGTGTCGGCGCGCCCCGAGGTGCGCGGCGAAAGCAGTTTCGACTACTTCTTCTTCGCGGTGCGCGACGGGCAGTTGAACGCCTTCGCGCTTCCCGGCGGCTACATCGCGGTGCATTCGGCGCTGCTGTTGGCGGCCCAGACCGAGTCCGAACTGGCCTCGGTGCTGTCGCATGAAATCGGCCACGTGGCGCAGCGCCACATCGCGCGCATGCTGGGCCAGCAGCGCCAGGACATGCTGATTCCGCTGGCGGCGATCGTGCTGGCCGCGCTGGCCTCGCGCGCCGGCGGCGACGCCGCCGTCGGCGTGTTCGCCGCCGGCCAGGGCCTGGCGATCCAGCGCCAGCTCAACTTCGGCCGCGACGCCGAGCGCGAGGCCGACAGGATCGGCTTCCAGATCATGGGCGAGGCCGGCTTCGACACCACCGGCATGGTGGCCTTCTTCGGCCGCATGCAATCGGCCAGCCGCTCCTACAGCGACCTGACGCCCGCCTATTTGCTGACCCATCCGTTGACCACCGAGCGCATCGCCGACATCCAGGCGCGCATCCGCGAGCAGCCGTACCGGCAGCGCAACGACAGCCTCGACTTCCAGCTGGTGCGCGCGCGCGCCCGCGTGCTGCAAGACGAGAGCACCCAGGGCTTGCTTGAGGCGACCGCCTTTTTCCAGATCCAGCTGGAGCAGCCGGGCCGTTTCCAGCAGGCCGCCGCGCACTACGGGCTGGCCCTGGTCGCGCTGAAGAGGGGCGACACGGCCGCGGCGCAAAGCCGGCTCGACGCCGCGCTCGGCGCGAGCGTCGCCAAGGCGCCCGCCGCCGGCGCCTTCAGCGCCGCGCCGCGGCCGCTCGGGCCGAACGCGATCCTGACCAGCATGGCGCTGGAGATCCGGCTGGCGCCGAAGCAGGGCGCGGCGGTGGCGCAGCAGGCGCTGCGCGAGGCCGAGGCCGCGCGCCTGCAATTTCCGCTGTCGCGCGGCATCGCCCGGCAATACGCGGCGGCGCTGCTGGGCGCCGGCCAGCCGGAGCTGGCCGCGCGCTACTTGCGCGACCAGGTGCAGTTGTACCGCGACGAACCCGGCCTGCACGACTTGCTGGCCAAGACTTACGCGGCGCAGGGCAAGATGGCGTTGCAGCACATGGCGCTGGCCGAGTCGTACGCGCTCAGCGGCGCCAGCCTGGCCGCGCTCGACCAGCTCGGCATCGCCCGCAAGGCCAGCGACGCCAGCTTCTACGAGATGGCGGTGATCGACGCGCGCGAGCGCGAGCTGCAGGAATACCGCCGCGAGCAGTTGAAGGACAAGAAGTAGGCGACGTCGAGTTGGCGCGGCATGGGTCGGATTGGCGCAGCGGCGTCCGACCCCTGTTGGCAAAAGCGCGCCGCGCCGCCGCGGGCCAACGTTGCCGGCTTGCGCCCGATGGCTTAAACCGAGCTACGCAAATCGCGCCGACTCAAGGTGGGCTGGGCGAACGTTCGAAGCCGAAGCGCGCCGCGACGGCGTCGTGGGCGAGCCGCTGCAGCGCCAGCGCGCGCCCCTGGTGGCGCAGGTACAGATTGCCGGCGCCGCCGTCCAGCCAGGCCATCAAGGCCTCGTCGTCGACGCCGCCGCCATCGTCCAGCTCCAGCGCGGCCAGCGCCTGGGCGGCGTCGCGGTCGTCGAGCTGGGCCACCACGTCGCCGCTGCGCAAGACCAGTTCGCCGCCCGGGCACAGCAACGCCTCGTCCAGCGGGCCCAGCGGCGCACCGGTGTGCAGCACCAGGCCGAGTCCCGGGTCGGTGCGGACGATGTAGGGCGCCGCTTCGAGTTGCAGGTAGACCCGCTGCGGGCCGTTCTGGAAAAACCAGCAGCCGCGCTCGTCGTGTCCGTAGTTGCGCGCGATAAAGCCCAGCAGCGCGCCGTGCACGATGGCCTCGCCGGGCAGGCCGAGCGCCTGCGCGCGCTCGTCGCGCATGCGCCAGCGGCCGCGCGCGTCCAGGCCCAGCCAGCCATAGCAATGCGGAACGTCCGGCCATTTGGCGATGGCTTGTTTGACTAGTTCGTCCATGTCGATGCGCTCAGTGTGCGGGTTCAGGTGTCGGCAGTGTCGCACAACGCGGCGTCGCCGCGCGCGCCGCTGGCGGCGCCGTGTTCGAGGAAGTGCAGCAGGCGCCCGGGCAGCCAGTCGAGGTGGCCGGGCGGGCGGCCGGCGGTGAAGCCGGCGTGGCCGCCGTGGCGCGGATATTCCAGCAGCACCTGGCGCGAGGCGTGCCGCGGCAGATAGCGCGCCGGCAGGAACGGGTCGTTCTGGGCGTTCAGCACCAGCGTCGGCACGGTGATGTCGTCGAGCACGTGCTTGGCGCTGGCGCGGTCCCAGTAGTCGTCGGCGCTGCGGTAGCCGTGCAGCGGCGCCGTGACGACGGTGTCGAAGGCGTGCAGGTCGTTCGCCGCCAGCAGGGCCTGGCGGCAGAACAGGCCGGGGAACTGGTCGAGCTTGGCCAGGCACTTCGGTTTCAGCGTGTTCAGGAACATGCGCGTGTACATCCGGTTGACGCCGCGCGCCAGCGCCCTGCCGCCCTGCGCCAGGTCGAGCGGGGCCGACACGGCGCAGGCGGCGTCGACGATCCCGGCGGCGTGCTGCGACTCGCCCAGCCAGCGCAGCAGCGCGTTGCCGCCCAGCGAGACGCCGGTGGCGTAGAAGCGCCCGGCGGCGCGCCGGCGCAGGCCGCGCACGATCCAGTCGATCTCGCCGGCGTCGCCCGAATGGTAGAAGCGCGGCGCCCGGTTGCCGTGGCCGGAACAGCCGCGGAAGTGCGGCACCGCGCCGGACCAGCCGCGGGTGGCCAGTTCGGCCATCAGGGCGCGCGCGTAGTGGCTGTGGGACGAGCCCTCCAGGCCGTGGAACAGCAGCACGAAGGGGTGGCCCGGCTGGCCGTCGACGAAGTCGACGTCGACGAAATCGCCGTCGGGCGCGTCCCAGCGCTCGCGCCGGTAGGCCGGCGCCGGCGTGCCGACGCAGACGGCCGGATAGATCGTTTGCAGGTGGCCGTTGGGCAGCCAGAGCGGGGCGGTGTAGTGCATCTTGGCCGGGTTTGCCTAGTGCAGGATGGGCGCGTCGGCGTCGAACGGGGCTTCGCCGGGCGCCACCGAGACGTGGTGCAGCACGATGCGCCAGCCGCGCGGGGTCTTGACGTAGACGTTGGTGGTCAGCTGGTGGGCCGGTTCGCCCTCGCCGGCGCTGATGTCCTCGACGACCGTGTGCACCGAACTCATCAGGTTGTGCGTCTCGTGCAATTGCGACGGCCGGAAGTGCAGGTTGCCGGCGGCCAGTATACCGGTCCACGAGGCGCGGATGGCGGCGTGGCCGATCAGCCGCGCGCCGCCCGCGTGGATGCAGACGATTTCCTCGTCGTCGGCCCAGAGCGCCATCAGGGAGTCGATATCGGCGCGGTTGAGGGCGTCGTAGAAAGCCGTTTCCACTTCGACTGCACTGCCATTTAACTGTTTGTCACGTTTCATGAACACTCCGGCAAAGACACGACGGTTGCTAGGTTGCCCCGACGGGCGCCGGGCGGGCACCCATCGAGGGGGGGATTGCTTGGTGCTTGCTGGCTTAGTGGTGGCCGAGCGTCGCGCCCGCTTTTAGACGGTAGGCGGTGCCGCAGTACGGGCACTTGGCGACGCCGTCGTGGTTGAAATCGAGAAACACGCGCGGATGCGAGGACCACAGCGGCATGGCCGGGTTGGGGCAGTGCGCCGGCAAGTCCTTGCCGTCGAGTTCAACGGCTGGCGTGGTGGGGTTGCTCATCTTGTTGTTCTCCGTGATGCGAATGGGGGGCTGAAAACCACGATTTTAACGGATTCGGGCAAGCAACAAAATTCATCGGTAAAATACCCCCTTAATAATCACCGGCCGGCCGCGTATTTTTCCGACGAAACAACGCGCGCGGCGATAACATGACCCCGTCCCAGCCTTTGTCCGCACCGCGCCGCGCCAGCGCCGCCGCCGCCCCTGTGGCGGGAAAACCACAGCGGTGGCGCGCATGAGCGATCCTTCCCGCCGCGCCGCCTATGGCGCGGAACACGACGAGGCGTCCTGGCGCGCCGGCCTGAGGACGGGCGCGCCGACCTTGTTCGGCATCGCCGCTTGGGGCTTGGTGGTCGGCGTGGCGATGGTCAAGAGCGGCTTGAACGTGCCGCAGGCGCTGGCCATGACCTTGCTGGTGTTCGCCGGCTCGGCGCAACTGGCCTCGCTGCCCCTGATCGCCGCGGGCGCGCCCATCTGGGTTATTTTCACCACGGCGCTGGTGATCAATTTGCGCTTCGTCATATTCTCGGCGTTGCTGGCGCCGCATTTCGGCCATTTGCCGTGGCGCCAGCGCTTCTTCCTCGGTTACGTGTCCGGCGACCTGGCGGTGCCGCTGTTCCTGCAACGCTATCCGAGCGACAAGCCGGCGGTCGGCAAAGTGTCGTTCCTGAAAGGGTTGGTGATTCCTAACTGGACCACCTGGCAAGTCGGCTCGATCGCCGGCATTTTCCTCGGCAGCGCCGTGCCCGCCGAATGGGGGCTGGGCTTTGCCGGCACGCTGGCGATTATCTGCATCATGGTGCCGATGGTGGCCGGGCGCGCCGCGCTGTGCGGCGTGCTGGTGGCCGGCGCCGTGGCGGTGTTGACGGCGGCGCTGCCATACAAGCTGGGCCTGCTGGCCGGGGTGCTGGCCGGCATGGTCAGCGCGATGGCGGTGGAAGAATTGTCTGGAAAACGGAAGGATAAATAATGGCTGAATGGGAAATCTGGGCCACCATCGCGGTGCTGGCCGTGGCCACGGCGGCCACGCGCAGCTCGTTCTGGCTGGTCGGCCACCACATCACGATACCGCCGCGCGTCAACGAAATGCTGCGCTTCGCGCCCAGTTGCGCGCTGGCCGCCATCATCGCCCCCGACTTGCTGCTGGAGGGCGGCCGCCTGCACCTCGACGTGTCGAACGTGAAGCTGCTGGCCGGCGCCGCGGCCATTGTTTTTTACCTGGCGCGGCGGAATATGTTGCAAACGATTGTATTCGGCATGGTGGTTTTCACCGGCTTGCGTTTGTTGCACGTTTTGTCATAAACGGCTTGGCCGGGCCGCCCTTGCGGTAAAATAGCGCACTTCCTTCCACTCATCATTTGGATCGCCATGACCGCTGTGCTCAACTTCATCCGTTTGCAAGACTTGATCGCGCAAGATGCGCTGCAGGGCAAGCGCGTTTTCATCCGCGCCGACTTGAACGTGCCGCAAGATGACGCGGGCAACATCACCGAGGACACGCGCATCCGCGCCTCGGTGCCGGCGATCCGCGCCGCGCTGGCCGGCGGCGCCGCCGTCATGGTCACCTCGCACCTGGGCCGTCCGACCGAAGGCGAGTTCAAGCCGGCCGACAGCCTGGCGCCGGTCGCCGCGCGCCTGGCCGAGTTGCTGGGCCAGCCGGTCGAGCTGAAGCGGGACTGGATCGACGGCGCCGGCCTGGAGGCGCTTGCCGCCGGCCAGGTGGTGCTGCTGGAAAACGTCCGCGTCAACAAGGGCGAGAAGAAGAACAGCGACGAACTGGCGCAAAAAATGGCCAAGTTGTGCGACGTGTATGTTAACGACGCCTTCGGCACCGCCCACCGCGCCGAGGCCAGCACCCATGGCATCGCCAAGTTCGCGCCGGTCGCCTGCGCCGGCCCGCTGCTGGCGGCCGAGCTGGACGCGCTGGGCAAGGCGCTGGGCGCGCCGGCGCGCCCGCTGCTGGCCATTGTGGCCGGCTCGAAAGTGTCGAGTAAGCTGACCATCCTGAAGGCGCTGGCCGACAAGGTCGACCACCTGATCGTCGGCGGCGGCATCGCCAACACCTTCATGAAGGCGGTTGGCTTGAACGTCGGCAAGTCGCTGGTCGAAGCCGACCTGGTCGAGGAAGCCAAGGCGATCATCGAGATGATGGCCGCGCGCGGCGCCCAGGTGCCGATTCCTAGCGACGTGGTGTGCGCCAAGGAATTCTCGCCGACGGCGGTGGCGACAGTGAAGGCGGTGGCCGACGTCGCCGACGACGACATGATCCTCGACATCGGCCCGCGGACGGCGCAACTGCTGGCGGCGCAAATCGCCGGCGCCGGCACCATCGTCTGGAACGGCCCGGTCGGCGTGTTCGAGTTCGACCAGTTCGGCGAAGGCACCAAGACGCTGGCGCTGGCGATTGCCGAATCGAAGGCGTTTTCGATCGCCGGCGGCGGCGACACGCTGGCCGCTATTGCAAAATACGCTATTACCGATAAAATTAGCTATATCTCTACCGGCGGCGGCGCCTTCCTGGAATTCCTGGAAGGCAAGACTTTGCCGGCGGTCGAGATCCTGATGCAGCGCGCCGCCAAGTAAGGCGGCAAACCAGCGGCGCGGGGCCGGGGTCGGACCCCGGGCGCCAAGGCGGCAAGGCCTGGCCGCGGATTCGCGGCCCTGGTTTACATATTGTCAACACCGGCGCACGTGCACTTGGACGCTGCGCTTTTTTACCTTGCCCTCCGGGGCCGTCGTCGCAATCCACGCACAAGGAATCCTATGTCCCGCGGTACCAAAATCGTTGCAACCATCGGCCCCGCATCCACCGATCTGGGCATTCTGATCCGCATGATACGGGCGGGCGTCGACGTGGTGCGCTTGAACTTCTCGCACGGCAAGGCGCAAGACCATATCGAGCGCGCCGCGCTGGTGCGCCAGGCCGCCGCCGAATGCGGCCGCGAAGTGGCCATCATGGCCGACATGCAGGGTCCGAAGATCCGCGTCGGCAAGTTTGAGCAGGGCAAGATCCAGCTGGAAAACGGCGACAAGTTCATCCTCGACGCCAAATGGGGCGAGAACGGCGAACTGGGCAACCAGGAGCGCGTCGGCCTCGACTACAAGGCGTTGCCGCGCGACTTGCACAACGGCGACGTGCTGCTGCTCAACGACGGCTTGATCGTGCTGGTGGTCGACAAGATCGTCGGCAGCGAAATCATGACCACCGTCAAGGTCGGCGGCGAGTTGTCCAACAACAAGGGCATCAACCGCCACGGCGGCGGCCTGACCGCGCCGGCGCTGACGGCCAAGGACATGGAAGACATCAAGACGGCGATGAGCTTCCAGGCCGACTACCTGGCGATCTCGTTCCCGAAAAGCGCCACCGACATGGAAATGGCGCGCCAGCTGGCCAATATCGCCGGCGAGCCATACCACCACAAGCCGATGATGATCGCCAAGATCGAGCGCGCCGAAGCCATTCCGGTGTTGCAGGAAATCCTCGACGCCTCCGACGGCATCATGGTGGCGCGCGGCGACCTGGCCGTGGAAGTGGGCAACGCGGCGGTGCCGGCGCTGCAAAAGCGCATGATCAAGATGGCGCGCGCCTCCAACAAGCTGGCCATCACCGCCACGCAGATGATGGAATCGATGATCGTCAACGCCGTGCCGACCCGCGCCGAGGTGTCCGACGTCGCCAACGCGGTGCTGGACGGCACCGACGCCGTGATGACCTCGGCCGAGACCGCCTCCGGCAAGTACCCGATCGAAACCGTCGAGATGATGGCGGCGATCTGCGTCGAGGCCGAACAATCCGAATACAACAAGCTCGACGCCGACTTCCTCAACGTGCGCTTCACCCGCATCGACCAGTCGATCGCCTACGGCGCGCTGTTTACGGCGCACCACCTGCGCGTCAAGGCCATCGTCGCCCTGACCGAGTCCGGCTCGACCGCGCTGTGGATGAGCCGCCACAGCATCGACACGCCGATCTTCGCCCTCACGCCGAGCATCGCCACGCTGCGCAAGGCCAGCCTGTACCGCAACGTGCGCGCCTACCATCTGCTGCAGAAGGACGACACCGCCGCCGTGCTGAAACAAGCCGAGGATTTGATGGTCGCCAACGGCATCGTCAAAAAAGGGGACATGATAGTCGTCACCTGGGGCGAACCGATGGGCCAGGTCGGCGGCACCAACGCCTTGAAGATCGTCAAAGTCGGCGAATTTGAATAAAGAATGAATAACAGCCGGCAAGCGGCGGCCCGTCCCGGCCGCGCTTGCCGCCCCCAGGTTTTTCTATTGTTTGGAGTATTACCATGTCTCTCGTATCGATGCGTCAACTGCTGGACCACGCCGCCGAACACGGCTACGGCCTGCCCGCCTTCAACGTCAACAACCTTGAACAAGTGCAAGCCATCATGGCCGCCGCCGACGCCGTCGGCAGCCCGGTCATCATGCAGGCTTCGGCCGGCGCCCGCAAATACGCCGGCGAGGCCTTCCTGCGCCACCTGATCGACGCCGCCGTCGAAGCGTATCCGCACATTCCGGTCGTCATGCACCAGGACCACGGCCAGTCGCCGGCGGTGTGCATGGGCGCGATCCGCTCCGGCTTCACCTCGGTGATGATGGACGGCTCGCTGGAAGCGGACGGCAAGAGCGTCGCCTCGTACGACTACAACGTGGAAGTGTCGCGCGAAGTGGTCAAGTTCTCGCACGCCATCGGCGTCACCGTGGAAGCCGAACTGGGCGTGCTCGGTTCGCTGGAAACCATGATGGGCGACAAGGAAGACGGCCACGGCGCCGACGGCGCGATGACCCGCGAGCAATTGCTGACCGACGTCGCGCAAGCGGCCGACTTCGTCGCCCGCACCCAGTGCGACGCCCTGGCGATCGCCATCGGTACCTCGCACGGCGCCTACAAGTTCTCGCGCCAGCCTACCGGCGACATCCTGGCGATCGACCGCATCAAGGAAATCCACGCGCGCATCCCGAACACCCATCTGGTCATGCACGGTTCCTCGTCGGTGCCGCAAGAGCTGCTGGCGATCATCCGCGAATTCGGCGGCGACATGAAGGAAACCTACGGCGTGCCGGTCGAGGAAATCCAGGAAGGCATCCGCCACGGCGTGCGCAAGATCAACATCGACACCGACATCCGCCTGGCGATGACGGCCGCGGTGCGCAAGTACATGTACGAGAACCCGTCCAAATTCGATCCGCGCGACTTCTTGAAGCCAGCCCGCGAAGCCGCTACCCTGGTCTGCAAGGCGCGCTTCCTGTCGTTCGGCTGCGAAGGCCAGGCCGCCAAGATCAAGGTCATCCCGATGGACAAGATGGCCGAGCGTTACAAGTCGGGTGAGTTGTCCCAGATTGTGAAGTAGAATTCTGTTTGGAATGGACTGATTCCCACAAAAATCAGTCCAAATCTCTTGACCGGCTAGCAAGGTTTTCCCTGCGCCGGTTTTCGCTTTTCTATACCGCTAGTCTATTTACCTCCCGCTATGAACAGCCTTTACCAAACCTCTATTACGTCCCTGCCACTCCTTGGCCATGGCAAAGTCCGCGACAACTACGCCGTTGGCGAGGACAAGATCCTGATCGTCACCACCGACCGCCTGTCGGCGTTCGACGTCGTCATGAACGAGCCTATCCCCGGCAAAGGCATGGTCTTGAACCAGATGAGCGACTTCTGGTTCGACAAGCTCGGCCACATCGTGCCGAACCACCTGACCGGCGTGGCGCCGGAATCCGTGGTGGCCGCCGACGAAGTAGAGCAGGTCAAGGGCCGTGCCGTGGTCGCCAAGCGCCTGAAGCCTATCATGGTCGAGGCGGTGGTGCGCGGCTACCTCATCGGTTCGGGCTGGAAGGACTACCTGGACACCGGCAGCGTCTGCGGCATTACGCTGGCGCCCGGTTTGCAGCAGGCGCAAAAACTGCCTGAGCCGCTGTTCACCCCGGCCGCCAAGGCCGACCTGGGCGAGCACGACGAGAACATCAGCTTTGCCGACATGGAAAACCGCATCGGCGCCGAACTGGCCGCCAAGATGCGCGACGTCAGCATCGCCCTGTACCAGGCCGCCTCCGAGTACGCGGCCACGCGCGGCATCATCATCGCCGACACCAAATTTGAGTTCGGCCTGGACGAGAACGGCGTCATGCACCTGATGGACGAAGTGCTGACCGCCGACTCTTCGCGTTTCTGGCCGGCGGACTCCTACCAGCCTGGCATGTCGCCACCGTCCTTCGACAAGCAGTTCGTGCGCGACTATCTGGAAACCCTGAGCTGGGGCAAAACCGGGGGGGGGGGGGGGGTGCGCGCTTTCAGCACCGACAACACCCACGCAAACCAACCCGCAACCCCCAAACGCCCGCCCGACCATAATATGAC
>NZ_JBJXIB010000096.1:0-23391 GCF_046115965.1 Janthinobacterium sp. CG_23.3
CCCCCCCCCCCCCCCCCCCCCCCCCCCCCCCCCCCCCCCCCCCCCCCCCCCCCCCCCCCCCCCCCCCCCCCCCCCCCCCCCCCCCCCCCCCGCCGGCCATTCCCGACACGTTGCTGCTGAACGGCGGCGTGTTCCGCGCCGACGCGCTGGCGCGGCGCCTGCAAGCGACCCTGGCCAACTGGCGCGGCGCGCCGCTGCGCCTGCTGCACAACGACAATCCCGACGTCGCCGTGGCGCGCGGCGGCGTCGCCTACGCGCTGGGCCGGCTGGGCCGGGCGCCGACCATCGGCGGCGGCTCGCCGCGCAGCTACTTCCTGGTGCTGGAGCAAGAAAAGGCACAAGAGCCGGCGCCCGGCCAGCCGGCCGCCGCGCGGGTCCAGCGCGCCATCTGCATCCTGCCGCGCGGCAGCGCGCAGGGCCGGGAAATCCGTCTAACGGAGCGTATCTTCGCGCTACGCCTGGGACGGCCGGTACGCTTCCACCTCGCCTCCTCCATTGCCGAGGCCGGCACGCCGCCGCAACTGGGCGAACTGGTCGACCTGAACCAGGGCGACTACGTGCGCCTGCCGCCGATCGCCACCGTGCTGCGGGCGCGCGCATCGAAAGACAAGCAGGCCGAAAAGCGCGACGAGAAACATGAAATACCGGTGCAACTGGCCACCGCGCTGACCGAAGTGGGCACGCTGGAAGTGCATTGCGTGGCGGCCGACGGCGACGCCGCCCCGGCCCAGCGCTGGCTGCTGGAATTCCAGTTGCGCGGCCAGGACCAGGCCGGCGACGGCGCCGACGCCGCCGCCGAACACGACGCCAGCATGCCGCCGCGCCTGGCCGAAGCCTTGGCCGCCATCGAACGCATCTTCGGCGGCAAATCGCAACAAGTGGCGGCGAAGGAAGTCAAGCAATTGCGCCTGCGCTTGGAAAAGCTGCTCGGCGGGCGCGAAAACTGGCACACGCCGCTGCTGCGCAAACTCTTCGACGCGCTGCTGCAACGCGCGCGCGGCCGGCGCCGTTCCGCCGAGCACGAGCGGACCTGGCTGAACCTGGCCGGCTTCTGCCTGCGCCCGGGGTTCGGCTACCCGCTCGACGAATGGCGAATCGAGCAACTATGGACGCTGTTCGACGCCGGCGTGCAACACCACAAGGACAGCCAGGTCTGCGCCGAATGGTGGACGCTGTGGCGCCGCGTCGGCGGCGGCCTGGACGCCACGCAACAATTGCGCCTGCTCGACGACTTCGCCTTCAACCTGCAAGCCGACCCCGAGGAGCAGCGCCAGCGTCCGGTCACGCTGGTCAAAGGCGGCGACGACGACATGATGCGCCTGGGCGCCTCGCTCGAACGCATTCCGGGAAGCTACAAAAGCGAAATCGGCGCCTGGCTGCTGGGCCGCCTGGGCGGCGGCGACGCGGCGCAAGGTGCCGGTGCCGAGGGCATCGACGCCCGCCGGCTGTGGGCGCTGGGAAGGATCGGCGCGCGCCAGCCGTTTTACGGCAGCGCGCACGACGTGGTGCCGGTCGAGGTCGTGGCGGAATGGCTGGACGCCGTGCTGGCGCTGGATTGGAAACGCGTCGAGCCGGCCGGCTTCGCCGCCGCCCACATGGCGCGCATGACGGGCGACCGCACGCGCGACATCCCGCAAGCGTTGCGCGACACCGTCCTCCGCCGCCTGGCTGCCGTCAACGCGCCGCCGGGCTGGACCGCGATGGTGCGCGAAGTGGTACAACTGGACCAGGCCAGCGAGCGGCGCATGCTGGGCGAAGCGCTGCCGCCCGGACTAAAGCTACTTGCCTGAACGCTTGTCGTTGGTCGGGTTAGCGCGCGGCGCGTAAGCCGACCGGCGTCGGCGGCGGCCCGGCGCTTCAGCTAACGGCCAAGCCCCCCATCGCGGGATCGCTGATCCCGTCCTTACCGGTCTCGACACGACCGGCGAAGCGCCGCGCATAAGCCGGCAACTCCTTCACCTGCACAAGGAAGTCATACCAGTTGCCGCAGTCACACAAGGGCCAGGTCTGCTCCGCCGTCCCGTTCGGGGCCACGCTGACAATCCACGGCGCCGGATCGAAATACGCCTTGGCGCCCACCGAGAAGGTGGCCGCGGCGGCGCCGGTGTTGTGCAATTTCACCGTCACGCTGCCGTTGACGACGTCGTAGCATACCTGGATCTCGGGATTCGGCCCCGTGCGCGACGCGTTGGCGTTGCCGCTGAACTGGCGGTGGAATCCGTTCGGGCCGAGCACCCACAGATCGTAAGCGCCGAGTTGATCGCCCAGCGCCCAGGCGCCCTTCAAATCCTTGTTCGCCTCCACCGTGTAGCGGCGCGGCACCTGTTTCAAATTCATCTTGTCGTAGACATGGAACACCGCCGCCGCCGTCCCGGTGTTGGCGAACAACAGTTCAACCTGCACCGTGTCGGCGTGGACGCGTGCGCTGGCGTGCAACTCGTAGGGCAAGGCCCGCGACGGCCGGGTGCCGCTGGCCTGGCTGGGCAGCTCCGGCAGGGCCGGCGTGATCGGCGTGCGCGTCGAACTCAGTAGTTTGGCGCGCTGGGCCAGCGCCTTGGTGTCGGGCAAGGCGGCGGCGAAAGCGGCGCCGTCGGGATCGCTGAAGTTGAAGACGCTGCTCAAATCGCCGCAGACGGCGCGCCGCCACGGCGTAATGTTCGGCTCCATCACGCCGAAACGCTGCTCCAGGAAGCGGATCACCGAGGTGTGGTCGAACACCTGGGAATTGACCCAACCGCCCTTGCTCCACGGCGAGATCACATACATCGGCACGCGCGGCCCCAGGCCGTAGGGCCGGTGCATCAGCGCGGCCGACTCGCCCGACTCGGCGCTGGCAAAATTGTGGTATTCGCCGGCGGTGCTGACGGTGGACGCGCCCGCCAGCGTCGCCTGGGCCGGGTCGGCATTCCAGCGCATGTACGAGGGCGCGGCGGGCGGCGGCACGTGGTCGAAGAAGCCGTCGTTTTCATCGAACATCAGCAGCAGCACGGTCTTGCTCCAGACCTCGGGATTCGCGGTGAGCGCGTCCAGCACCCTGGCGGTGTAGTCGGCGCCCTGGGCCGGGCTGGACGGCCCGGGATGCTCGGAACCCTCGGCCGTCGCCACGATAAAGGAAACCTGCGGCAACTTATTGTTTTGCACGTCCTGCTTCAGCATGTCGATGTCGCGCGTGCTCAGGCCGCGCTCGCGCAGTTGCGGATCGGCGCTGCGCCCGCCGGCGTAGGATTCGCGGAAGCTGCGGAAGCCGGCCAGCGGATTGTCGGTGAAGTTGTCGTCCATGTTCTGGTACACCTGCCAAGTGACGCCGGCCGCCTGCAGGCGCTCCGGGTAGGTGGTCCAGGCGTAGCCTCCGGTCGGATCGTGGTCGAGGTTGTCGTAACTATTGCCGATCACCGGGCCGTGGCCTTGCTGCAAGGGATCGTTGGCGCCGGTCCACGCGTAGACCCGGTTCGCATTGGTGCCGCCTTGGAAGGAGCAATAGTAGGCGTCGCAGATCGTGAAGGCGTTCGCCAGCGCGAATTGGAAGGGAATATCGGCTTCCGTGAAATACCCCATCGAATGGTTTTGCTTATAGGTCGGCCACCTGTCGAGCATGCCGTTGCTCCACGCGTCCTGGGCGTTCGGCCAGGAGTGCGGCGTACCCGACACGCGCATATAGTCGAAGGATTGCTGTGTGTTCAGGCGGAACGGCGCGATTACGCGCGGCAACGCGGCGTTGCTGTCGTTGAGCTGATACCAGACGTTGTGCTTGCCGATGGCGGCGGACTCCGGCAGCGGGATGGGGAAGCGGTCGGCGAAGCCGCGCACGCCCTTCAAGGTGCCGAAATAATGGTCGAAGGAACGGTTCTCTTGCATCAGGATGACGACGTGCTCGACATCCTTGATGGTGCCGGTGCGGTTGCTGGCCGGCACGGCGAGAGCCCGGCGTATGGCCGGCGGAAACAGCGAAAGCGTGGCGGCCGCGGCGCCGGCGCCGGCGGCTTTGCGCAGGAAGGCGCGTCTATTGTCATTGGTCATGGATAATTTTTCTTCTTGGCGATGGATGGTCGCGCACGGGAGCGTGGCGGAGTCAGGGCGCGCAGCGGTTGTTGGGCGATTTGACGCTACAGTTGCGCGCCGGATCGGAGGTGTCGGCCGGCTTTTCTGGCGGCGGCTCGGCGCTGTCGCCGCAGGCGGCGAGCGTGGCGCACATCAGCGCGGCGAGCAAAAAGCGGGCGCCGTGGCTGCGCGAGGGGCGTGTCGGGGTCGGGGACAACATGGGTTCTTCTTTCATGGCAGGGATGGAGTATCGGGAACGAGGCGGCCGCTTCGCTTGCAGGCAGGATAATATTAAGAAAATATTACGTCACGGTGACTTGCGCGTGACAGCCTGAACATTCCAGGAAAAGCCAGGCCGCCGACGGCTTTGCCCGCGTTAAAATACCGGCCATGGACCCTGCGGCAAGGCGCCGGGACGAACCCCGCGCTCGCCATGCCCGGCGTACACAACAAGGAAAACGCTAAAAAATGAACATGAAATTTTCTGACAGGGCACGCGCCGTCGCGCCATTTTTCGCCATGGAGTTCGGCAGCCGCGCGGCGGCGCTGGAAGCGCAGGGCCATCGCGTCATCAAACTGAGCCTGGGCGAACCCGATTTCGGCGCGCCGCTTCCGGTCGTGAACGCGATGCAGGAAGCGCTGCGCGGCACCGCCATGCCGTACACGTCGGCGCTGGGCCTGCCGGCGCTGAGGCAGGCGATCGCCCGCTACTACGATACGACCTACGGCGTGCAGATCGACCCCGCCCGCGTGGTCGTCACCGCCGGCGCCTCGGCGGCGTTGCTGCTGGTGACGGCGGCCCTGGTCAATCCCGGCGACAAGGTGCTGGTCGGCGACCCGTCCTACCCATGCAACCGGCAGTTCCTGGCGAGCTTTGGCGCCGACGTCACGCTGGTGCCGACCGACGCGTCGACGCGTTACCAGGTCGACGCGGCCCTGGTGCGCCAGCACTGGTCCGACGACGTCCGCGGCCTGATGGTGGCGACGCCGAGCAATCCGACCGGCACCTCGGTGCCGCCCGAGGAGCTGGCCGCCATCTGCGAACTGGCGCGCAGCCACGGCGCCTGGCGCATCGTCGACGAGATTTATCTGGGGCTGGCCGACGCCGACGCCGCCGGCCGCCCGGCGCAAAGCGTGTTGGCCATCGACCCCGGCGCCATCGTCATCAACAGCTTTTCCAAGTACTTCGGCATGACCGGCTGGCGCCTCGGCTGGTGCATCGCCCCGGCCGAGATGATCCCGGTGCTGGAGCGGCTGGCGCAGAACTACTATATATGCCCGTCGACGCTGGCCCAGCACGCGGCCCTGGCATGCTTCCTTCCTGAAACAATCGCCATCTGCGAGTCGCGCCGCGAAGAGCTGGTGGCCCGGCGCGCGCTGGTGCTCGAAGGCCTGGCGCGCATCGGCCTGCCGGTACCGGTGCCGCCCGACGGCGCTTTTTACGTCTACTTCAACGTCGCCGCCACCGGACTCGATTCGATGCAATTTTGCGAACGCGCGCTGGACGAGGTCCATGTCGCCCTCACCCCGGGCAACGACTTCGGCCAATGCGGCGCGGCCGAGCACGTCCGCCTGTCCTTTGCCGCCTCCCGCGCCGACCTGAACGAAGCCTTGGCCCGGCTGCAACGTTTCATGACGCAATTCCAGCGCGCGTAACACGCTTTGAGCCGGGCCAGTGGTCCGCCATTCCCGGCTCAAAGCCGCGTCCGTTGCGCCACCGCCAACGACGCCCTTCGTTTTCGTTCCCCGGAAATGAAATATCAACAATTCCAGTAAATACTATATTAGAATTGTTTTCCTTGCAGCAATACAACCCACACAACCATTCCCGGCGCCGCCGCGCCACGAAAAGGATCATGCCATGTTGTTCGACGCCATCCAGCACTCCCAATACGGCCTGTTGACGCGCGCCGTGTTCGGCCAGATCGCCACCCTCACCTTGCGCGACCACGCCGAGGCGACCCAGCAGACCCTGCTCGAACTGATACGCCTGCTGGCCAGGGAGGCCAAGGCGGCGCCCGACAACTCCGGCCTGGTGGCGGCCTTCAACCCCGAGCTGTGGGGCCGCTGGCAGGGGCGCGACATTCCGGTCTCGCGCACGGTGCTGAACAACTCGCCCAAGCTGCGCGACACTGGCGGCGACGTGCTGCTGTATGTCAAGTCGGGCAGCGCCGCCACCGCCGCCCGCCTGATGGGCGAGGTGCGCGCCGCGCTGGAGGCGCTCGCGGTCGAGATTGAAATCCTGCCGCTGGGCAAGCGCCCGGACGGCAAGGTCATGGGTGGGCGCTACCTCGACGGCATCACCAATCCGAACGATCCCGTCAGCCTGGCCAGCGACATCCTGGTCGACGGCGAGTTCCGCGGCGCCAGCTTCGGCTTCACCCAAAAATTCCTGTTCGAATGGGGCAGCATCGCCGACATGCTGCCCGACGCGCAGGACGCCATGCTGGGCCGCGACACCCACGGCGCGATGCTGCCGCAGCACGACCGCAACGCCCACATCCACCGCGTCCACGTGCTCGACAGCAACGGCGACAATCTCAAGCTGCTGCGCCAGGCCCTGCCCTTCGGCGAGCACGCCGGCAGCGCCGCGCGCGAAAAGGGGCTGATGTTCGTCGGCTTCTGCGGCGCCCAGCCGCGCTTTGAAACCATTATCCGGCACATGATGGGCGAACGCCCGGACCGCCCGGCCGACCGCCTGATGAGCGTGGTGCAAGGCGTCGCCGGCAGCTACTGGTACGTGCCGAACGCGCGCGAGCTGTCGGTGCCGTCGGCCGCCCTCGACGACGTGCGGGAAGACCCGCATTGGAACGTGCGCAGCCCGAACGGCTACATGTTCTACAACTCGCAAGACTATCTGCACCAGATGAGCGAAGGCAAGTACGTGGCCGGCGATCCGCCGTCGCCGCGCCTGCTGGCCCTGCTTGCGCGCACCTTCTCGCACTGGTCCGACGGCTGGCTCAAGCGCACCCCGTTCCCGCGCCTGCCGCACTTGGCCGAACTGGACCCGGCGGCCGGCGCGCCGGACCAGCCGGTGGCGCTGCGCAAGGCCAACGCCAACCGCTACACGCTGACCGACTTGCTGTCGAGTCCGGGTTCCGAGATCGCCCGCCACAACGGCTTGCTGCGCATCTACCCGGAGGAGTTGATCGTCGGCGTGATTCCCGACTTCACACTGGGCCGCGGCAAGGAAGTGCTGCCCTACCTGAGCGAGGATGAAACCGTGGCCGCCTGGCTCAAGGGCCAGTTGAACGAGTGGTCGGCGATGGGCCACGTGGTGCCGAACTACGAGAAACTGGTGCAGCGCGGCCTGAACGGCCTGATTGAGGAGATGCAAGATTACGTCGCCGCCAGCGCCAGCCGGCTGAGCGGCAAGCCCGACGACGCCGCCGCGCGCGACCAGTTGCAGTTCCACCAGTCGGCGCTGGTGTCGCTGCAAGCGGTGCAAGGCTACCTGGCCAACTGGGCCGAGCTGGCCGACGCCGCCGCCACCGCCGCCGGCGCCGCCGGCGACAGCGGCGCCGACGGCGCCGAGAATATGCGCGCCGTGGCCGCGCGCCTGCGCCGCCTGCGCGAGCAGCCGCCCGCCAGTTTCCAGGACGGCGTGCAACTGGTGTACTCCTTCCACTGCTGCCTGCACCTGGTCGGCGAACTGACGTCGCTGGGGC
This sequence comes from Janthinobacterium sp. CG_23.3, assembly GCF_046115965.1. Taxonomy (NCBI): domain Bacteria; kingdom Pseudomonadati; phylum Pseudomonadota; class Betaproteobacteria; order Burkholderiales; family Oxalobacteraceae; genus Janthinobacterium; species Janthinobacterium sp. CG_23.3. The sequence continues at coordinate 7,707 of NZ_JBJXIB010000096.1, forward strand.
GGTTGGACCAGATCCTGTGGCCGCTGCTGCGCCTCGACAACGTCACGCCCGAGCGGGCCCAGGACATCATCGACTGCCTGTGGCTGAAAATCGGTGAAAACGCCTTCGCCAACCGCGCCGACATCACCGACTACGTCAACTACGGCACCACCGCCGTGTGCGGCTACGGCGGCAACTTCCCCCAGGGCGGCGGCATCAACCAGTGGGTCCAGCAAATCACCGTCGGCGGCTACGTCGCCAACGACGACGCGCTGCCGACCGGCGGCGTGAACCCGGTGACGATGCTGTGCCTGAAGGCGGCGCGGCGCATCCCGGTCAACGCGCCGACGCTGTCGCTGCGGGTGTACGACGGCATACCCGACGAGATCATGGACGAGGCCGCCAAATGCCTGTTGGCCGGCGGCGCCCATCCGATCCTCTACCAGGACGACCGCCTGTGCCAGGCGCTGCGCGATTCCGGCGACGTTTCGCTGGCCTGGTCGCGCAACTACGCCGCCGACGGCTGCTACGAACCGATGCTGGCCGGCGCCACCGGCTTTTCCTTCAACAACGTCACGCCGATGACGGCGCTGGAGCAGGCGCTCAACCAGGGCGCCTGCTACGGCGCGGCCGGCCCGGTCTACCTGCGCGGCCTGAAACAGACCTTCCGTTCGCCGCCGGCCGCCGCCATCGCCAGCTTCGCCATGCTGCAAGAGCAATTCCTGCGCCAGCTCGAATGGATCACGATCCAGAGCTACAACACCATCCTGAGCGGCTTCGGCGCGCTGGCCGGCATCTGCCCGAGCCCGCTGCTATCGGCGCTGATCGAAGGCTGCACCGAATCCGGCCGCGACCTGACCAACGGCGGCGCCAAGTTCAACATGATCGCGCCGCTGTGCGTGGGCGCCTCGAACACCATCGACTCGCTGTACGCGATCCAAAAACTGGTGTTCGACCCGGCCACCGCAGTCACCACCCTGCCCGAACTGCTCGACTGCCTGATCAACGACTGGGGCTACACCATGGTCGAGCCCTACCAGAGCCAATTGCTGGGCGCGGCCGACGCCGGCGAACGCGGCCGGCGCTACCAGGAACTGCGCGACATCGCGCTGGCGCTGCCGAAATGGGGCAGCGGCCACAGCGAGGTCGACGCCCTCGGCACCTGGGTGATGGACAACCTGGTGCGCACCTGCGTCGAGGTGATCCGCAAGCCGCACCCGGCGTTGCAAGGCGCGCTGGCGGGCATCGCCCAGACCTACGGCGAGTTCGACTTCGTCATCACGCCGGGCATCGGCACCTTCGAGGGTTATGTCGGCGACGGCTTGGGCTGCGGCGCCTCGGCCGACGGGCGCCGCAACGGCATGCCGATCGCCTCCGACCTGTCGCCGGTGCCGGCGCCGCAAGACCTGCCGGCCGCGCCCGCCTTCCGCAACATCTACCAGTCGCTGCAAAGCTGGCGCGTCGAATCGATCGAACACGGCCTGTCGAACGCCTCGCCGGTGGACATGAACATCGAGGAGGATTTCCCGCTCGACCAGTTGCAACGCTTCGTCAAAGCCTACGCCCGCGGCGAGACCGGCTCCAACCTGATCACGCTGACCTGCGCCGACCTGGGCACCTACCAGGCGGCGACCAACGATCCCGAGCGCTACAACCTGGTGCGGGTACGCATGGGCGGCTGGACCGAGTTCTACGCCACCATGTTCCCGGTGCACCAGGGCCAGCACCAGCGGCGGCAATACTTCACGCCCTGAGTTCCGCTGTCGCCGCTCGACGCCGGATACTGCCATGCGCGCGCGTGGCAGCGGCGCGCGGGGCCAGCCTGCGCCAACGCGAACGCCCATAAAAAATGGCGGCGCCGGCAAAACCGGGCCGCCATTCTTGTCATCCGCCGCGCTTACTCTTTAATCGATTCGATCGCGAAGGTCAGCGTGACGTCGTCGCCGACGTTCGGCGCGTATTTGCCGGCGTTGAATTCGGTGCGTTTGATCTTGGCCACGGCGTTGGCGCCGCAGGCGTCTTTCTTCACCATAGGATGCGGCATGCACTGGAACGAGGTCACGCTCAGCGTCACCGGCTTGGTCACGCCTTTGATGGTCAGGTTGCCGTCCACCGAGGCCAGCTTGTCGCCGACGAAGTTCAGTTTGCTCGACTTGTAGGTGATGCTTGGGAACTTGGCGGTGTCGAGGAAATCCTCGCCCTGGATATGGTTGTTGAACGTGGAGTAACCGGTGTTGACCGACTTGGCGTCGATAACCACGTCGACCGAGCCGGTCTTGGCGGCGCGGTCGATGACGATTTTACCGGCGGTGGTGTCGAAACGATTCTGCTGGGTCGAGTAACCGAAGTGGCTGTACTCGAAGCGCGCCGCGGTGTGGGTGCTGTCGATAACATAGGTTTCCGGCGCGGCGACGGCGGCCAGCGAGATGCCGGCGGCGGCGATAAAGACGAGCAATTGCTTCATGGGTCAGACTCCAGTATGGTGGTTGATACTTCAGTTTTCACAGCCCAAGCGCAATGCCTCGATGCCGCGCTGGTGCGCTTTAGTGACGGCTATTATGCCTTTACTAAAGATCGATGTAAAACGTAAAGTTTACGTACTTATCATCGAGAAAATCGATAATGATTCGTGCCGTGATCGGCCGGCGCCCGCAGCGGTTAAAATCCATAGCAAACACAACACAGGAAGCACATGAACGCAGCCCCCCACACGCCCCGCCACCACATCGGCTGCGCGTCCGAATGACGCAACCGGCGACGCAAGGGGAAGCCACCGCGCCCCGCGGGGAACGCGCGGCCCGGCTGATGCGCTGGGGCTACGGCGCGCTGGGCGCGCTGATGATGGTGCTGGCGGTGATCGGCGCGCTGCTGCCGGTGATGCCGACGACGATTTTCCTGATCCTGGCGCTGGCCTGCTTCAGCCGCTCCTCGCCGCGGCTGGAACACTGGTTGCTGCACCACCCGCGTTTTGGTCCACCGCTGCGGCAGTGGCGCGAACACCGCGCCGTCTCGCGCCGCGGCAAACGCATGGCGTGCATCGGCATGGCGATCGGCTTCGCGATCATGTGCGCGGGCGCGCCGCCGTGGTGGGTAATCGCGCTGGTCGGCGCCACCGAACTGCTGGTGCTGAACTACCTGCTGCGCCGCCCCGAAGGCCCCTTCCCCGAGCGGCCCGACGGCGCCGACTAAAAGTTAGCGTGTCGTATGTCGGGTTACGCCCTGACGGGCTAACGAGCATCTCAAATCGCCCAGCGCAGCTGCGCCAGCGACGTCGGTGCCGCCCGCTCCACAACCGCCGGATGCTCCAGCACATGCGCCAGTATGCGTTGCACAAGCGCGGCAAACGCAGCGCTGCCGCGCGCGCGCGGGCGCGGCAGGTCGATCTTGACGTCGAGCGCGATGCGGCCGTCCTCGATCAGGATCACGCGGTCGGCCAGCGCCACCGCCTCCGCCACGTCGTGCGTGACCAGCACGGCGGTGAAGCCGCGCGTCAGCCACAGCGATTCGATCAACTGCTGCATCTCGATCCGCGTCAACGCGTCGAGGGCGCCGAGCGGCTCGTCGAGCAACAGCAATTGCGGCTCGTGTACCAGCGCGCGCGCCAACGCGACGCGCTGCCGCTGGCCGCCCGACAGCGCCGCCGGCCAGTCGTCGGCGCGCTCGGCCAGCCCCACCGTCCACAGCGCCGCGGCGGCCGCGCCGACCGAACGCGGCAAACCCAGCGCGACGTTGTCAAGCACGGTTTTCCACGGCAGCAGGCGCGCCTCCTGGAACATGATGCGGACCTCGGGCTTGCTGCGGCCGCTGCCGACGACGATGCTGCCGGCGTCGAGCTGCTCCAATTGCGCGATGGTGCGCAGCAGCGTGCTTTTGCCGCAGCCGCTGCGTCCAACGACGGCGACGAATTCGCCGGCGGCCAGTTCCAGGCCAACGTCTTTCAGCACCGTGCGCGCGGCGTAGGCTTTCGACAGGCCGCGCAGGGTCAGCGGCACGCCCTGGCGCGCCTTGGGGACGCGCGGCGGCGCCTCGGCGACGGCCGCTGGAATCAGCAGCGACAGGAAGTCGGATTCAAGTTGGGCGGGTGCGAAGATCATATATGTCCAGTTAAGTTAGGCGGCGTCGACGTAACCCTGGGGTCAGACCCGGCTCCGAGTTAGCGTTATTCATAGGTCGGGTTAGCCCGCCAGGGCGTAACCCGACTGGCGTCGACGGTTCCAATCAGCGATAAGCCGGATTCCAGCGCAGGCAATACCGCTCCAGCCGGCGCGAGAAAACGTCGGCGAATTTCCCCAGCAGCGCGTACAGCAGTATTCCCACCAGCACAACGTCGGTTTGCAGGAATTCGCGCGCGTTCATCGTCATGTAGCCAATACCGGCCTGCGCCGAGATGGTTTCGGCGACGATCAACAGCACCCACACCAGTCCCAGCGAGAAGCGCACGCCGACCAGTATCGACGGCAGCGCCGCCGGCAGGATCACGTCGCGGTACAGCGGCCAGCCGGACAGGCCGTAGCTCTTGGCCATTTCAATCAAGCCCTGGTCGGCCGAGCGGATGCCGTGGAAGGTGTTCAAGTAGACCGGGAAGAACACGCCCACCGCCAGCAGAAACAGCTTCGCCGTCTCGTCGATGCCGAACCACAGGATCACCAGCGGAATGAGCGCCAGCGCCGGGATGTTGCGGATCATTTGCAACGTCGTGTCGAGCAGCGTCTCGGCCCGTTTCACGCTGCCGGTCAGCAGCCCCAGCGCCAGGCCCAGCCCGGCGCCGATGGCGAAACCGACCGTGGCGCGCCACAGGCTGGTCTTCAGGTGCACCCACAGTTCGCCCGATTCGGCCAGGTTCCAGAACGCCTTAACCACGGCCCACGGCTCGGGCAGGATGCGGCTCGACAGCCAGCCGGCCTGCGCCGCCACCTGCCAGGCCAGCACCAGCGCGGCCGGCAGCGCCCACGGCGCGAACGCCTCGAACCCGCTTTTGACGCGGCCGGCGCGCATGCTCAAGCCGCCTTTTTCGGCAGGATGTTGCTGGCCATGACTTCGCCGAACGGGCCGCTCAGCGACTGCTCGCCGTGGTCCCTGCCCTTGCCCAGCAGCGGGAACACCAGCTCGGCGAAGCGGTACGATTCCTCCAGGTGCGGGTAGCCGGAGAAGATGAAGGTGTCGATGCCGAGGTCGGCGTATTCCTGCATCCGCGCCACCACCGTTTCGGCGTCGCCCACCAGCGCGGTGCCGGCGCCGCCGCGCACCAGGCCGACGCCGGCCCACAGGTTGGGCGACACTTCCAGCTTGTCGCGGCGGCCGCCGTGCAGCGCGGCCATGCGCCGCTGGCCCTCCGAATCCATCTTGCCGAACGCCGCCTGGGCCGCCGCGATGACGTCGTCGTCGAGGTGGCTGATCAACTCATCGGCGGCGCGCCAGGCCGCCTCGTTGGTCTCGCGCACGATGACGTGCAGGCGAATGCCGAAGCGCACCGTGCGGCCGCGCTTGGCGGCGCGGGCGCGGATGTCGGCGATCTTCTCGGCCACGGCGGCCGGCGGCTCGCCCCAGGTCAGGTAGACGTCCATCTGCTCCGCCGCCAGCTCGTGCGCCGGCTCGGACGAGCCGCCGAAGTACAGCGGCGGATACGGCTTCTGCACCGCCGGGTACAGCGTCTTGGAGCCGCGCACCTGGATGTGCTTGCCCTCGAAATCGTAGCCGGCGGCGCCGCCCTCGCCGGCCAGCGTGGCGCGCCAGACGCGGATGAACTCGTCGGAAATCTCGTAGCGCTTGGCGTGGTCGGCGAACAGGCCGTCGGCTTCCAGCTCGCCCTGGTCGCCGCCCGTCACCACGTTAATCAGCAGGCGCCCGTTCGACAAGCGGTCGAAGGTGGCCGCCATGCGCACCGCCAGGCCCGGGGTCGACAGGCCTGGCCGGATCGCAACCAGGAATTTCAATTTTTGCGTCACGCTGATCAGCGACGACGCCACCACCCAGGCGTCCTCGCAGGAGCGTCCGGTCGGCAGCAGCACGCCGTCGTAGCCGAGCGTGTCGGCCGCCACCGCGCACTGGCGCAGGTAGTCGGCGTTGACCGGGCGCGCGCCCTGGGTGGTGCCAAGGTATCGGCTGTCGCCGTGCGTAGGGATAAACCAAAAGACATTCAACGACATTTTTCTCTTCCTTTTACATTACAACTTGAATGACAGCAGCGCGTCTTTGACGTTGATCGGCTTGGGGATCAACTTCAGCGCCGAGAACGCGTCGGCCACCTTCTGCTGCTGCGCCACCACGTCCGGCGTGACCGACTTGACGCCATAGGCGTAGCGCGCGGCGGCCAGTTCCAGGATGGCCGGATCAAGTCCGGTTTGCAGCGCCAGCACGGCGGCGACCTCCTTCTGGTTGACGCGGCCCCATTCATCGACCTTGGCCAGTTCGTCGATGACGATGCGGATGATTTCCTGGTTTTTTTCGGCGTAGGAACGCGCGGCCAGGTAGAACTGGTGGTTCGACACCAGCCCTTTGCCGTCGGCCAGCACGCGCGCGCCCAACTGCTTTTCGGCGGCCGCCAGGAACGGGTCCCAGATCGCCCAGGCGTCGACGCTGCCGCGCTCGAAGGCGGCGCGGGCGTCGGCCGGCGGCAGGAACACGGTCTCGATCTCGCGGTATCCGACGCCGGCCTTTTCCAGCGCCTTGAGCAGCAGGAAATGCACGTTGGAACCCTTGTTCAGCGCCACCCGCTTGCCTTTCAAATCGGCCAGCGTACGGATTTTCGAATCCTTCGGCACCACGATCGCCTCGCTCGACGGCGACGGCGGCTCGTTGCCGACGTAGACCAGGTCGGCGCCGGCGGCCTGCGCGAAGATCGGCGGCGCCTCGCCGGCGGTGCCGAAGTCGATGCTGCCGACGTTCAGCCCTTCCAGCAGCACCGGGCCGGCAGGGAATTCGGTCCATTTGACGTCGATGCCTTTGGCGGCCAGGCGTTTTTCCAGCGTGCCGCGGCCTTTCAGCAGGGTCAGCGTGCCGTATTTCTGGTAGCCGATGCGCAGCACCGGTTTGGACTGGGCCAGCGCGGCGCCGGGCAGGCCGGCCGCCAGCGCGCCGGCCGCGGCGGCGGAGAGCAGACCCAGTACGTGGCGGCGGGATAGGCGAATTTCGTGACGCGTGCTCATGTTTTTCCTTGAATGTTCGGGGGCGCGATGTAGATTGAGAACCAGAAGCGTGGCCCTGGGATCAGACCCCGAGGGGCTCACCCCGGCTCGCTGTCTCTGGCTCTAATTGGGTTGGCGGCACCTGGCTGTACGGGAGGTCCTTTAACGACCGCCCCGGCCGTGCGCTGGTATCGATGTCGGGTTGCGGCGCGGTGGCGCGCGCCAGCCGCAGCGTGCGCAGTCCCGCCGTCAGTTCTTCGACGCCGGCGCCGACGCGCGCGGCGATCGCCGGCGCCAGCGCCAGGCCGCCCTGCTCGCTCCATTCAAGCTGCTCGGAGGTGGCATAGATGCTGGTCAGGACGTGCTTGGCGGCCAGCGCGTGCAGCACCGGGCGCAGCGCGTAGTCCAGCGCCAGCATGTGCGATTGGCTACCGCCGGTGGCCAGCGGCAGCACCAGCTTGCCGGCCAGGCCGTCTTGCGGCAGCAGGTCGAGGAAGGCTTTCAGGATACCGGTGTAGGAGGCCTTGTAGACCGGCGTGGCGATGACGACGGCGTCGGCCGCGGCGACGGCGGCGATGGCCCGCGCTATCGTGACGTCGGCGAAGTCGGCGTGCAGCAAGGCCTTGGCCGGCAGGTCGCGCACATGCAGCTTGCTGGTGCGGTGGCCGTGCAGCGCCATCTGCTCGCCGACGTGCAACAGCAGGCGGCTGGAGCTGGATGGAATCTGCGGGCTACCGCTTAATAATAGTATGTTCATGTGCGATCTCTCCGTGATGGTGGTGCGTCGTTTCAGGGGACAGATTAAGTCCGGCGCGGCAAATTCAGAACGAATGCTTTCGCGCTTCGATATGTGTTTTCTGGATATCGCCACGGGCGTACACTTCGGATTTACGCATAAGCAAAGACGGAATTAATCGTTCACAAACACCGTTGTGCACTGCAATACTGCGCCACCGATTCCACTACAAACGGCTTTGCACAATGTCAAAAGCATTCATCAAGGCGCAGCATGGACTCCATGCAGACGCTTCCGCACCATCTTCGAACGATCCGATCCAAGTCGCCACGGCGCTGGCCGCACGCCTGGCCGAATCGGCCAACGAACGCGACCAGGCCGGCGGCCACGCCGCCCGGGAACGCGAATGGATACGCGAGTCGGGCCTGCTGACGCTGTCGATTCCCAGCGAATTCGGCGGCCAGGGCGCCGACTGGGCCACCGTCTACCAAACCATCCGCATCCTGGCGCGGGCAGACAGCGCCCTGGCCCACGTGTTCGGTTTCCACCACCTGCAACTGGCCGGCATCCGCCTGTACGGCAGCGCGCGGCAGCAACGCCGCCTGCTCAGCGACACGGTGCAGCAGCGCCTGTTCTGGGGTAACGCGCTGAACCCGCTCGACAAGCGCACTGTCGCCGCCGACGCCGCCGACGGCTTTACGCTCGACGGCATCAAGAGCTTCTCGTCCGGCTCGGTCGGCTCCGACTGGCTGACGGTGTCGGCCTGGCACGCGCCTAGCCAAAGCGCGCTGATCGGCGTGCTGCCGACGCGCCAGGACGGCGTCGCCGTGCAGCCGGACTGGGACGCCTTCGGCCAGCGCCAGACCGACAGCGGCAACGTCCACTTCACGCAGGTTGCGCTGCCGGCCGAACTGGTGTTGCAGGCGCCGGCGCAGGAAGCCACGCCGCAGGCCACGCTGCGCTCGCAGGTGGCGCAACTGATCATGACGAATCTGTACCTGGGCATCGCCGAGGGCGCCTTCGAGGCGGCGCGCAATTACACCCGCGACGAAGCGAAGGCCTGGTTCGCCTCCGGCGTCGCCAAGGCCAGCGCCGACCCGCTGATCCAGCACCGCTACGGCCAACTTTGGCTGCTGCTGCGCCCGGCCGTGCTGCTGGCCGACCACGCCGGCGTCGAACTCGACAAAGTCTTCAACAAGGGCGCCTTGATCAGCGCCCGCGACCGCGGCGAACTGGCGGTCGCCGTGGCCGAGGCCAAGTGCCTGGCGCACCGCGCCGGCGTCGAGATCAGCAGCCAGATGTTCGAGCTGACCGGCGCCCGTTCGACCTCGGCCAAGTACGGCTTCGACCGCTTCTGGCGCAACGTCCGCGTACATACCCTGCACGACCCGATCGACTACAAGTACCGTGACCTGGGGCGTTTTGCCCTTGAAGGCACGCTGCCCGAACCCACCGCCTACTCCTAAGAAAAATATGAGCACACCTCTCAACCTATCCGCGCTGCCGGACGCGAAGCGGGCCACCGTCATTCGCGTCGACGCCGCCAGCAAATCGTTCGCGCTGCCGCGCGGCGAACAATTCCACGCCGTGCGCAAGGTCTCGCTGGACGTGCGCGAAGGCGACGTCTTCGGCCTGATCGGCAAGAGCGGCGCCGGCAAATCGACGCTGCTGCGCCTGCTCAATTTGCTGGAGCGGCCCGACAGCGGCAGCGTCACCGTGGCCGGGCGCGAGCTGACCGCGCTGAGCAAACGCGAGCTGCGCGACGCGCGCCAGAACATCGGCATGATTTTCCAGCAGTTCAATCTGCTGCAAAACGCCAGCGTGTTCGACAACGTCGCCTTCCCGCTGATCATCCACGGCAAACTGAAGGGCGCGCACATCGCCGCCCGCGTCCACGAATGCCTGGCGCTGGTCGAGTTGAGCGGCAAAGCCGACAGCTTCCCGTCGCAACTGTCGGGCGGGCAGAAACAGCGCGTGGCGATCGCCCGCGCCCTGGCCAGCCGGCCGGCGGTGCTGCTGTGCGACGAGCCGACCTCCGCGCTGGACGCGGAAACCACCCGCGCGCTGCTCGACACGCTGCGCGACATCAACAAGAACCTCGGCGTCACCATCGTCATCGTCAGCCACGAGCTGTCGGTGCTGGGCGCCATCTGCAACCGCGTCGCGGTGATCGAGGACGGCGCCATCGCCGAGCAATTCGCGCTGGCCGACACCGGCACCGTGCGCAAGACCGCGCTGGGGCGCGAGCTGGCCCACTACGGCACGCCCGCCTTCGAAGCGACCGCATTCAAGGAGCGCGCACATGCTTGAAAATATTATCGCCATGCTGCCCGAGCTGTGGACCGCGCTGGGCCAGACCCTGACCATGCTGGCCATCGGCCTGACCTCGGCGGTCGTCATCGGCGGCCCGCTCGGCGTGCTGCTATTCCTGATCGCCGACGGCCAGTCGCTGCAAAACCGCCCCGCCGCGCTGATACTCGGCTGGTTCGTCAACGCGGTGCGCTCGTTCCCGTTCATCATTTTGCTGGTCGCGCTGGTGCCCTTCACCCGCGTCATCGCCGGCACCTCGATCGGGCCGCTGGCGGCCGCCGTGCCGCTGTCGTTCGCCGCGATTCCCTACTTCGCCCGCATGGTCGAACAGAACCTGCGCGAAGTGCCGCGCGGCGTCATCGAGGCGGCCCACGCGATGGGCGCCTCGGAACTGCAAATCGTGCTGCGCGTGCTGCTCGTTGAAGCGCGCGCCGGCCTGGTGCTGGCGCTGACGGTGCTGTCGATCAGCTTCCTCTCCTACTCGGCCGTGGCCGGCGTGGTGGGCGGCGGCGGCATCGGCGACCTGGCCATCCGCTACGGCTACTACCGCTTCGAGACCGACGTCATGGTCGCCACCGTCGCGGTACTGATGCTGATCGTGCAAACCATCCAGTTCACCGGCAACCGCATCGCCAAGCGCCTCGACAAACGCTGAGGCGGAGGTTTGTTAGCGTGTCGTAGATCGGGTTACGCCCCTGGTTTTAATCGAAACACCAACACTTTTACATTCACCCCAAATTAAAGGAAACATCATGACCATCGCACGCCGCACCCTGATCCTCAGCGCCTTGACCCTGGCCCTGGCCGCGAACTTCGCCGCCGCCAAGGACCCGAAAGAAATCGTCATCGGCACCAGCGCCGGCCCGTACGCCGACCAGATCAAACTGGGCATCAAGCCGATCCTGGAAAAACAGGGTTACAAGATCAAACTGGTCGAGTTCAACGATTACGTGCAACCGAACTTCGCCTTGGCCGAAGGCTCGCTCGACGCCAACGTGTTCCAGCACATCGTCTACCTGAACAAATTCGCCACCGAACACAAGCTGGCGCTGACCGACCTGGTGACGATTCCAACCGCGCCCATCGCCATCTACAGCAAAAAGCACAAGTCGCTCGACGAGGTCAAGGAAGGCAGCAGCGTCGGCGTGCCCAACGACCCGAGCAACGAGGCGCGCGCGCTGGTGCTGCTGGACCAACTGGGCTGGATCAAGCTGCGCGCCAACTTCGACCCGGTGCGCGCGTCCGAGAAGGACATCGTCGGCAATCCGAAGAAGATCAAGATCATCCCGCTGGAGGCGGCGCAACTGCCACGCTCGCTGGGCGACACCGACTACTCCTTCATCAACGGTAACTACGCGCTGGCGGCCGGCATCAAGCTGACCGAAGCGCTGATCGCCGAGAAGATTTCGGCGAACTACATCAACCTGGTGGCGGTGCGCACCGGCGACAAGGACAAGCAGTTCGCCAAGGACCTGGCGGCGGCCTACCGCTCGCGCGAATTCCTCGAAGTGACCAACAAGCACTTCGCCGGCTATTCGAAGCCCAACTACCAGCTGGCCCTGCAAAGCGCGAAGAAGTAACACCGGACCATGAGCAAAACGATCCGCTTCAACGCCTTCCAAATGAACACGGTGGGCCACCAGTCGCCTGGCTTGTGGACGCATCCGCGTGACACCAGCCACCGCTACACCGATCCGCGGCACTGGATCGAACTGGCGCAACTGCTGGAGGCGGGCCGCTTCGACGCCATCTTCCTGGCCGACGTGCTGGGCGTGTACGACGTCTACCAGGGCGGGCTGGACGCGGCTCTGCGCGGCGGCGTGCAGGTGCCGCTGAACGACCCGCTGGCGCTGGTGCCGCTGATGGCGCAGGCGACCACGCGGCTCGGTTTCGGCGTCACCTGCGCGCTGACGTACGAGCACCCGTACAGCTTCGCGCGGCGCCTCTCGACGCTGGACCATTTGACGGGCGGGCGGATCGGCTGGAACATCGTCACCGGCTACCTCGACAGCGCGGCGCGCAACCTCGGCCTGGAGCGCCAGCTCGGGCACGACGAGCGCTACGACCTGGCCGACGAATACCTCGACGTGGTCTACAAGCTGTGGGAGAAAAGCTGGGACGACGACGCCGTCGTCAACGACAAGGCGCGCGGCGTCTACGCCGAGCCCTCGCGCGTGCATCCGATCAACCACGCCGGGCGCTACTACCGCGTGCCCGGCATCCACCTGTGCGAGCCGTCGCCGCAGCGCACGCCGCTGCTGTACCAGGCCGGCACGTCGGCGCGCGGCACCGCCTTCGCCGCGCGCCACGCCGAATGCACCTTCGTCAGCGGCCCGAGCAAGGCGGTGGTGAAGCGCTACGCCGACGACTTGCGCGCCGCCGTGGGCGCGGCCGGCCGCGACGGCGAGGCCCTGCTGATTTACGCGCAGGCGCTGGTGGTCACCGGCGCCACGGCGGCCGAGGCGCAGGCCAAGTACGAAGAGTACCGCGGCCACGTCGACATCGAGGCGGCGCTGGCGCTGCTGTCGGGCTGGACCGGCGTCGACTTCAGCCGTTTCCCGCTGGACGCGACCATCGACTACATCGAGTCCGACGCCGGGCGCTCGGCGCTGGCCTCGTTCAGCCAGGCCGACCCGGACCGCAAATGGACGGTGCGCGAGGCGGCCGAATTCATCGGCATCGGCGGGCGCGGCCCGGTCTTCGTCGGCGACCCGGCGCAGGTGGCCGACCAGTTGGAGTCGTGGATGGACGACACCGGCATCGACGGCTTCAACCTGGCCTTCGCGGTGGCCCACGAAAGCATGCGCGACGTCGTTGAGCTGATCGTGCCGGAACTGCAGCGGCGCGGGCGCTACCGCAAGGAATATGGCGACGGCGCGCTGCGCCAGCAACTGTTCGGCCAGGGGCCGCGGCTGCCGGCGGCGCATCCGGGGCGGCAGGTGCGCATCGACGCGGCAGAAACCGTTTCCATAGATTAACTATTTACATTAAACTAATCCAGGACGCGCATACAGCGTGTCCTGTTGCTGCGATCCGGCGTATCCGATCGATACCTGTCGTGCGACAACCGGCATCTTGCCGGGAGCAACATCGTCAATCACAGTTCAGAATCGAGACGCATGATGAAAATAACCAACTTTAACATCGGCACCCGGCTGTTCGGCGGCTTCGCCTCGATTTTGGTGGTGGCGATCGCCGCCAGCGCGGTCGGCATCTGGCAACTACGCACCGTTGCCATCGAAACCCGCACCATGGCCGAACAACCGCTGGCGAAGGAACGCTTCGTTTCGGACTGGTATCGCAACACCGCCAGCAACATCCTGCGCACCACGTCCATCGTGCGCAGCGCCGACGACACGCTGGCGAGCTTCTTCGCCGCCGACATCGCCGCCACCAGCGCCAGCATCACCGACATCCAGAAAGCCATCGAACCGCTGCTTGCCAGCGCCGCCGAAAAGACCGCCTACGAGCACGTCGGCGAAGCGCGCAAGCTGTACATCAAGGCGCGCGACGGCACCATCGGGGCCAAGCGCGGCGGCGACGCGGACGCCTCGGCGCGCCTGATGGAGCAGCAATTCCTGCCGGCGGCGAAGCAATACAACGAGGCGCTGAGCGCGCTGCTGGCGATGCAGCGCGAGAGCATCAACGCCAACGCGCAAAACATCGAAAAGCAGTATCAAACCGGCCTGACGCTGATGCTGCTGCTGATCGCGCTGCTGGCCGCCTTCGGCATTGCCTGCGCCACGCTGATCACGCGCAGCATCGTCAAGCCGCTGCAAACGGCGGTGGCGGCGGCGCGCAAGGTCGCCAGTGGCGACTTGAGCGGTGACATCGTCGCGCAGACCGGCGACGAAACCGGCCAGCTGCTGCTGGCCTTGCGGGACATGAACAACTCGCTGCGCGGCATCGTCGGCACCGTCAGGGGCGGCGCCGATGCGATCGCCACCGCCTCCAGCGAAGTGGCCACCGGCAACCTCGACCTGTCCGCGCGCACCGAGGAACAGGCCAGCTCGCTACAGGAAACCGCCTCGTCGATGGAAGAGATCACCTCGACCGTCAAGCACAACGCCGACAACACCCGCCAGGCCAGCGCGCTGGTGGCGTCGACCTCGGACGTGGCGCGCCAGGGCGGCGCGCTGGTGGCCCGGGTGGTCGCGACGATGGGCGGCATCAACGCCTCGTCGAAGCAGATTGCCGACATCATCGGCGTCATCGACGGCATCGCCTTCCAGACCAATATTCTGGCGCTGAACGCCGCCGTCGAGGCGGCGCGCGCCGGCGAACAGGGCCGCGGCTTCGCCGTGGTCGCCTCCGAAGTGCGCAACCTGGCGCAGCGCTCGGCGGCGGCGGCCAAGGAAATCAAAACGCTGATCGGCGATTCGGTCATCCAGGTTGAACAGGGCTCGACGTTGGTCGGCCAGGCCGGCGCCATCATGGAGCAGATCGTCGCCAGCGTGCAGCGCGTCACCCTAGTGATGGGCGAAATCGCCACGGCCAGCGGCGAGCAGGAGCACGGCATCGAACAAATCAACCAGGCCATCAGCCAAATGGACACCGTGACCCAGCAGAACGCGGCGCTGGTTGAACAGGCTGCTGCGGCCGCGGAATCGCTGCAGGACCAGTCGGCTAAACTGGCGCGGGCGGTTAGCGTGTTTAAGCTTGTGCGGCATGAGCATGCTTAGCGGGCTGGCGGGCTGGCTGCGGCCAACAGCAGACAATCATAGATTGAAGCCGCCGTATGGACTAAAGGAATATCTATGTTGAAGCTATATCGTTTCGCCGATGGGAAAAAAGAGTACTGGGAGACTTGGCAGGACGATAGTGGCGCGTACACCATTCATTGGGGCGAACTCGGTACGAAGGGAGAATCCAGAAACGTTCGCTCTACCTTGTTCGCTAAGGCTGAGAAGGCAATTCAAAAAGAATTAGATCGTTTGGTTACGCAGGGATTTCATCCCGTCGACATGGACGATCACCATACTCTGCTTATTGAATACGCAGTCGATGGTATGGGTACGAGCAACGACGTCGAGAAGCGCCATCGGCTTGAAGATCGAATGAATGAGACTTTAGGTTGGACCGGCATAGGAATGTGTGACGGGGGAAGCATTGGTAGCGGGTCAATGGAGGTCTGTAGTTACGTTGTTGACTTCGAGGTGGCGAAGGCAGTCATTGAGAAAGATCTCGCCCGTACAGAGTTCGCAAACTACACACGCATCTTTAACGAAGAGTGCCAGTAGCGGTAGTTGTCAACAAAGATGTCGCGTTTTGTCATGCTGCTTTTTTTAGTTCCTCTGGCTGATTTTGTTCTGGGTTCGGCGACCAGAAGGATCTGCTGGCGTTCGTCTTCGCTCAGTTTGTTGGCCGGTGCCACACGTCGACTGCCTTTGCGCCCATCGCCCTGGCCGCTGCCAGCCTCCAGCAACCAGCGCTGATACGTCCGCTGGCTGATGCCAAGCGCCTCGCAAGCGCTCCCACGCGTGCATTTGGCTACCACAGCCTCTTCCACCAATTTAATCACCAACTGGCGATCTGG
>NZ_JBJXIB010000097.1:0-23077 GCF_046115965.1 Janthinobacterium sp. CG_23.3
CCTCCTATGCTCTCTTTCCTTTCCCCCCCCCCCCCCCCCCCTCCTCCCCTCCCCCCCCCCCCCCCCCCGCCGCCGCCCGGCGCCGGCGGCGCGTACTCGGCGTCGAGGATGGCGTTCTTGCGGTGGTCGAATTCCTCCAGGCTGAGCAGCCCGTCGTCGTGCAGGGCGCGCAGGGCGCGGATCTTGTCTCTGGCGCTTTGCATTATGTGGGGATCGCGGCTCGCTTCCATCAAGGCTGCAACGGCGCGCCGCAGGTGGCGCAGAATTTATCCGCCGCGCCGGCCGGGTGGCCGTTGACGCAGCGCGGCGCCGCCGCGGCGTGGTGGTGCACGTGCTGGTGTTGCGGCGAGTTGGCCTGCGCCACGCCCACGCCCAGTTGCGCCTGCGCCGACAGGGCGTGGCCGTGGGCGGCGTTTTGCAGGTTGATCAGGTCGAGCTGGTGGCGCCGGTCCTTGTCGGCCTGCGCCTCCATGTGGGCGCGCTCCTCCAGCGCGCGCTCGTGCGCCATGCGCATCGCCTCCAGCGGCGCGATGCTGTTCTCGGCGGCCGCCACCGCCGCCAGCGCGTGGATCTGCTCGGCGCTCATGCCGGCCTGCACCTGGGTTTTCAAGATCTGCGCCAGCGCCGCCGCGTTCGGCGCGTCGGCCAGCGCCACCTTGCCGGTGTCGCTCAGTTGGCCGATGGTGTCAATGCGCGTGATGGCGATGCGCGCCAGCTCGGCGGCGTGGGCCTGCCGCGCCACCAGCGTTTCGTACTCGCCCTTCCAGCGCGCGTAGTCCTGGTCGCGGGCGTGCGCCAGCAGCTGCAACTGGCGCTGCCACTGCGCCTCGTGCTCCTGCTGCGCCAACATCTGCCGCTGCTCGTCGACGTCGAGCTGGTCGAGCTGGCCGCGATGGTGGTGTTGTTGGATTTGCCGGGCGTGGGCGCTGTCGGCCTCGATGGTGCGCAACAGCTTTTCATGCTGGGCGGCGGCGTCGGACTGCGCGCCGGCGCGCTTGAGCGCCTCGATCTTCTGGTTCACCTCGGCGGCGTGCACCTGCGCCGCCGCGTCGTTGGCGGCGTCGGCGCGCAGCAGCTCGCGCTGCTGGCCCAGGTGCAGCTGGTCTTGCCATTCCTGCACCCGCTCGGCCTCGCGCTTGCGCGCGGCGTTTTCCAGCGCCGCGCCCTGCCACAGCGCCTTGTGCTGCTCGAGCGCCATCTGCGCCTCGCGCTGGGCCGCCTCGGCCTGGCTCTGGCGCAGCCGCATCAACTGGGCGCGGCGGTAGGCCTCGTCCTCGATCGCCAGCGCCTGGCCGATCTGGTTGTCGATCTGTTGCAGGTGCAACTGGTGGGCGAAGCGCTGCTGCGCCAGCTGCATTTGCTCGCGCCCGGTCTGCTGGCTCAGTTCAAGCTCGGTGCGCATCTTGATGCCGGCCAGCGCGCGCAGGTGCTCCCAGCCGGCGGCCTCGTCGGCGCGCGCGGCGTTGCGTTGCGCCAGCTCGTGCTCCAGCTCGGCCAGCGCGGTGCCGGCGCCGCGCTCGAAGGCCTGCTTGCGCGACGTCGATTCGAGGATGCGGCCGTACAGGTCGACCTGGCGCGCGCGGATCGCCTGGACCCGCTCGGCCTCCCGCTGCGTCAGCTCGGCCTTTTCAACGCCGGCGTCCTGGCGCAGTTCGGCGCGGCGGTACTCCACCCGCATGTTCTGTTCCTGGCGCCAGATGCCCTGCCATTCCTGCTCGTCGTACAGCTGGTCGAGCTGCTTGACGTGCTCCAGCTGGGCGTGGCGCTCGTCGGCCACCAGCCACAGCGTGCCGACGCGGGCGCGGTTGGCGTCGAATTTGTCGTGCCGCAGCGCCAGCGTGTCGACCTGCACCACCGCCAGGCCGTATTGCGCCAGGCGCAGTTTGAGCGCGCCCTGCAGGCGCTCGTCGAGCTGGGCGCGCAGGTCGGCGTTGCCGGCCATGTCGCGCAGCGAACGCCCGCCGACGAATTCGCCGGCCAGCTGGCGTACCGAGGGCGCCAGCAAGTCGTGCAGGTGCTGGGTGGTGACGGTGCCGGGCGCGCTCATGAAGTGCTGGGCGAACGCCGCCACCTGGTCGACCTTGACGCTGACGGTAAAGCGCGCCGCCACCCGCAGGTGTTCGGTGGTGGCCAGCCCGTCGAAGACGAATTCGACCGGCAGCGCGGCCATGCGCGTGATCAGGATTTCGGCGTGCTGGTCGCGCAGCAGGTGGTTCAGGCGCGTGAAAAAGCCTTCGAGCTCGTACTCGCCCTGCGGCACTTCGGTGCTCTTGTTTCCCTGCAAAATATAGGCGCGGCTGGCGGCGGGCACCCGCAGCGTCTTGTTGAACACGCCCGACAGTTCGCGCACGCCGAAAAACACCGCCAGCTCGTCCGCGGCCGGCACCCAGCGGTTCTCGCGCAGCACCGGCTCGCTGTGCGGCGCGCCCAAGGTCAGGCCGCAGGCGGCGCAGTAGCCCGACGCGTCGTCGTTCTTATGCTCGCACCGCGGGCATTTGGCGCCACCAAAACCAAACATTTGGAACATGTCACACTCCTCATCAATTCATTTGCCGCCGCGCCTGTCCATTAAGAGCAACATTGCGTTAAAGCGATTTTAGCAGGGGCACACCCGATTCACTAATGCGCACGCATCAGATGACGCCGATGCGCTCGATCCAGGCCAGCGAGGCGCCCCTGGCCGCCAGGCCGGCGGCGAAGGCGTCGGCGTCGCCGCCGTCGCGCCACGGCGCCGGCAGCAGCACCCGGTCGCCGGCCAGCGCCCGCTCCAGGATCAGCGCCAGCTTGGGCGCGCGCCCATCGACGCTGTCGACCCGGCCGGCGTGCCAGGCCGCCGAGCAGCCGCTGGCGATCACCCGCCCGCGCGGCACGAACTCGCGCCCGCGCGCCAGGCGATCGGCCAGCACCAGCGCCAGCTCATAGGAATTGCCCTGGAAGCGCTGCTGGCCGAAACGCACGACGGTGCGCCAGCGCCCCAGGGCGCGGCCGTCGAAGTGGCGCGCGCCGGCCAGAACCTGGCGTACCGCCAGTTGCGCGCTCACATCCAGGCCGGGCGCGGCGATGCTGTCGTCCTCGTCGCCGCCGGCCTGCGCCAGCGGATGCACGCTGACCTCGACCCAGCACAGGCTGTCGTTGACGCCGCCGCTGTGCAGGGGGAACCAGGCGCGCGCGCTGGAGACGCAGGCCGACGGGTCGCTGCGCCCGCTCAAGCCGCCCAGATGGGTTAGGTATAGATGGTTGTCAAGTTGGCCGGCGCCGCCGAGGATCAGCGTGGCCGGCTGCGGCAGGCCCGCCATGCTCGCTAGCGGCCGGCCCGTCACCTGGCCCAGGTGCCAGGCGTCCGACCAGCCCAGCGCATACACCGGCGCAGGTACAGACACAGACACAGGCGCCGGCCCGGCCAGGTATTCGCCGCGCACCATGCGGTCGGCCAGTACCGCCGCCAACTCCCAGTCGCGCTCGCCCGGCGGCGGCGTCAGATCCATGCTCAGCACCACCTGGTCGCGGCTGTCGAGGCGCGCCTCGGTATGGCGCGCCAGCCGCACCACTTCCTGCACGCGCTCGCACAGCGCCGGCGCGCCGGCCAGCGCGCACTTGACGTCGGCCCGGTTGGCGCGCGGACGCCGCGTCGCGGTGATGGTCAGCACGCGGCCGTCGGCCAGCACGCTGCGGCATTCGGCGCTGCTCGGCAAGTTGATCATGCGGGCTCCCGGGGTTGGTCCTGCGGCGGCGGCGCGAACGGCGCGCGGCGCAGCTCCAGGCTGTGTTCAAGGTTGGACAGGATGCGGTCGGCCTCGTCCAGCAGCGCCGGCAGGTGCGCCGGCGCCGCCAGTTGCAGGCGCGCCAGCAGCGCCCAGGCCTCGTCCAGCGCGCGCGCGGCGGCGCCGCTGTCGCGCCGGCGCCGGCTTTGCTGGACGGCGGCCAGCGCCTGGTCGGGCGCGGCCCACTCCAGCGACGGCATGGTCGCCACGTTCAGGCTGGCCAGGTCGAGCCTTTGCAACAGCCGGCCGTGGGCCTGGAACAGCGCCCGCCCGGGCGGCAGCGCGAGCAGGCGCAGCGCGCTGGCGGCGGCCGGCAGTTCGAGGAACAGCCGGCGCAGCGACCCGGCGTCGCTGGCGGGGGGCTGCGGCGTTGCCGACGCGGCCGCCGGCGCGGCGGCGGCGGCCGGCGGCAACGGCGCCGCTTGCGCGCGCGCCTGCAATATGGCGGCGAAATCGACGCTCTCGCCCAAGTCGACCGGCACGCAGTCGTCGACGGTCACGCCGAAGCGGGTGTAGCACAACTGGTTCAGGCCGGCGCGGAAGGCGTGCCACTCGTCCAGCGAGGTGCAGGGCGGCAGCTCCAGGTTGCCCTGGGCCAGCTCCAGCTGCAGCGCCGCCTGCAGCGCCGCGCCGAAGCGCGCCACGGCCAGGCGCGGTTGCGCCGACGCCTCGCTGAGAAGATAGAGTTCAAAGCGTGGCGAGGCCGCCAGCGGGTCGGCCGCGTCGATCGCAAATTGCAGCCGCAGGCCCAGTTCCGGCGCTTGCGCGTACGGCGTCAGGTCGACGCCGTACGGCCCGGGATGGTAGCACCAGGCGCTTTCGCCGCGCGCCAGCGCCACCCGCGCGGCGCCGCCGCGGCGGGCGCGGTTGCCGGCGTCGAAAATTACCACCACGGCGCCGTCCGGCACACTGTCGCCGTCGGCCAGGCGCACGGCGATATCGCCGGCGTGCGCGCCCAGCGCGGCGGCATCGACGGCGGCGCGGCGCGCCGGCCAGTTGAACAGCGCCATGTCAGGCCGGCACCGGCTCGACGCCGAAGGTGGCGCCATGCAGTTGGAAGTGCGGCGCCGGCGCGCGGTCGAATGGCCAGACGCGTTCGCATTCGCCGTCGCCGTCCAGGCGTCCGCGCAACAGCACCGCGCCGCCGCCGTCCACTACCCGCAACAGCGGCTGCTCGCGTATCAGGCGCGCGGCGAACGGCGCCTCGGCCGCCAGCTTCAGGATGATGTGCCAGAGCGGCCCCTGCGCCAGGAAATGCAGGGTCCAGCAGCCGTCGTCGGTGCTCAGTTGTTCCAGCGCGGCGCCGCTGGAGGCGGCCCGCAGCATGCCGCGGCTGCCGTGCCACACCGGCTCGTTGGCCGCCGCGGCGCCCTGGCAGTGGCGCCGCTCGTGCGTCAAATGGCGGAAGCGGCCCAGCGTCAGCGGCGACTGCGCCAGCGCGCGCCGCTCGTTCAGCGTCAGCGCGCGCGTGCCGTCGAGCGCGGCCAGCATGGTGGCGTCGGCCAGCATCAGGCGATCGCCGTCCACCGCGCGCGCCAATAGCAGGCGCTCTTGTAGTTTGCCGTCCACGGCCCGCTGGCCAGGCTGGTTTTTCGCATTCACATCGTTCTCCTCGGTATCATCGCCGCGTTTGCCAATCCCGTCGCCGCCGCCGCGCTGGCCGCTTGTAATCTGCTTATCGCCTCGTTGCGCCGTTTGCGTAGGGTCGGCATTGAAATCCGGTCCAATCCCGCCAATTGCTGCAAGGTCGGCAATTCGCCGGTGGCGGGATCGCGCCAGGCGTCGGGATAGCTGTCGTCCGCGCTGCCCAGCAGCTTTTGGTAAACCGCCAGCCGGATCGGCAGCGATTCCCCCTTCAGCAATTGCAGCGTCCAACTGCCGCCGTCCTGCGCCGCACTGGCCTGTTCAATATAGCGGAGGGGCAGGGAAACGCCGTCGGCGGCGGCCTCGTCGCGCGCGGCCTGCGCCGGTGACGCCGCGGCGGCCGGCGGCGGCGCCGCGTCCTCCCCCTCTTCCTGCGGGCCGTCCTCGAACTCATCGGCCGCCGCGGCGAGGATCTGGTCGACGCCGCCGGCCGGCTCCGGCTCGGCCATCACGCGCCAGTAATCCTCCAGCCACAGCGCGGCCTCGCCGGCGTCGCCGTGCCAGTCTTCGGCGCTGTCCCTGTTCGACGACAGCTCTTCATAGTCGCCAATCTCCGCCAGCATCGCCGCGATGGTCGCCGGGTTGTTCTTCAGGCTGGCGAAGCGCTTCGATTTGGTATGCAGCGGACCGGGCGCGGCGCCGAAGCGCTCCAGCGTTTCGCTCCAGCGGATGATCCAGTCGGCCTGGCAGCCGGCGATCGACTTCATTTGCCTGGTCTCGATCGGCATACCGTCTTGCGCGCGCCCCAGAATCGCCGCGACCTGGGCGGCGTGCTGGCGACAGCCGGCGAACAGCGCCGCGATCTCGTGGTAGGCGGTGTCGAGCATGCGGTAGGTGTACATTTTGTTCGGCGAACAGGCCCGCCCCAGCGCCACCTGGTAGCCGTCGGAGTCGACCTTGTCGCGCAGGCCGGCGTACATATCGTTGACCTTTTTGCGCAACATGGCGTCGCCGCCGACGGCGCCGCCGGCGTCGCGCGCCAGGGCGGCGACGAAGCCGTCCCAGTAGCCGGGCTGCGCCTGCAATTCATAGACCAGGCTCAGGGCCAGCTCGAACACGCTCTCGCCGTAGCTGTTGCCGGCGGCGTCGGCGCGCGCGCCCCTGGCGCCGCGGCGCAAGCCCGCCGCCACCGCGTCGGTATACCAGTCCAACAGCGGCACCGGGCCGGCGTCGGCCTGTTTGAACGCCTGCAACGAGCACTGGCCGAGCAGCTTGCGCACCTGCTCCCAGCCGTGTTCCTGGTATCTGGTCCCTGGCAAACGCATATTTCCCTGTCGTGAAAGCGCGCCGAAGGACTTCGACGGACGCGTCAAAATCATGCCATACGCCGGACCCGGCCATTGCCCCGGTTACAGGGCGAATTCGGCTTCTGTTCGGCGCTCCGGGCGGCGCCGGCTTCCGGTTACGGCAACCTTGCTGATATACTCACAAGCCTCTGGATATTACCAAGGTAACATCATGCCCGCATTTTCCCCCGTCACCCTGACAACCGAGCGCCTGACGTTGCGCTCCATCGAAAAGAGCGACGCCGACGCCCATTTCGCCATTTTTTCCGATCCGGCGGTGATGCGCTATTGGAGCAGCGTCGCCTGGACCGACATGGCCCAGGCCCACGCCGAAGTCCAGCGGACACTGGACGCCTACGCCGACGGCTCTACCCTGTGCCTGGGGGTTGTCTTGCGCGCCACCGGCGAGATGGTCGGCGTTGTCACGCTGTACTCCATCCACCACGAGAGCCGCCGCTGCGGTTTGGGCTACGCGCTGGCCCAGGCGCACTGGGGCAAGGGCTATTTGGGGGAGGCGGTGGCGACGATGCTGGCGCATGGCTTCGGCGAACTGAACCTGAACCGCGTCGAAGCCGACGTCGATCCGCGCAACAGCGCCTCCGAGAAGCTGCTGCAACGCATGGGCTTTCAGAAGGAGGGTTACATGCCGCAACGCTGGATCGTCAACGGCGAAGTCGGCGATACCGTTTTTTACGGGCTGCTGCGCAGCGGCTGGGAAAACCGCTGAGGCGCTCGCCGGCGGCGTTCGCTTAAGGTGGATGCGCCGAGCCTGGCTGGCCCGGTGTCGACGTTGTCGGGTTACGCGCGCTTTGCGCGCTAAGCCGACCCGCGAAAATCGACCGTCGAGCGGCCCGGGCTTTACTTGGCGGCGGGCGGATTGCGCGCCAGCAGCGCCGACAGCACCGCCGCCACCACCGGCGCCGCGTGTTCGCCGCCGCTGCCGTCGGAGTGGCTGACGAAGGCCGCCACGGCGATGCGCTGGCGCCGGCCCGGCAGGCTGCCCGGTTCCAGCCAGCCGGTGAACCAGACCGTGGCCAGTTCGCGCCGCGTGCCGTCGGGCAGCACGACGCTGGAGGGCGCCGTGCCGGTCTTGCCGTACAGGCCGCGCCGCAGCGGCGCCAGCGCCGGCGCGCCGAACGCGCCGGCGGCGGTGCCGATGTCGACCACGCCTTTCATGCCGGCGCGGATGCGGTCGAGCCGAACCCCCAGCGGCGCCGCCGCGGCGGCCTTGGCGCCGGCGCCGTCCAACGCCAGCAGCAGGCGCGGCGCCACCACCCGTCCCTGGCCGATGGCGGCCGAGGCCAGCGCCATTTGCAGCGGCGTCGTTTGCATGCGCAGGCCGATCGCCATCTGGCGCAGCTCGTGGCGGGTGTGGATGGTGTCGATGTGCGACGGCGTGGCCTGCAAGGCGTCCCAGCTCGACCAGTTGAAGTCGGCCGGCAGCAGGCCGCCGTCGAGGCGCAGCGCCTGCTCGAAGCCGAGCCGGTGCGCGGCGGCGACGATGGGCCGCACCGCGTCCAGCGCGGCCGGCTCCAAGGCCTGCAAGTCGGGCGCGCCGCCGTCGGGGCAGCCGAACAGGCTGCGGTCGCTCAATTCGCCGGTCCAGGCGAACCAGGTGTTCAGGCTGTAGGTCAGCGCCTGCGCCAGGCCGAGCCGGCCGTCCTGGGCGCGCCGGTCCAGGCTTTGCTCGCGGTAGTTGGTGATGTGCGCCAGGCGCGCGTCGAGCGGATAGGTGGCGGCGTCGGTCTGGAAGCCGAAGCCGCGCTGGCGCGCCGCCCGGTTGATGGCCGGCAGCGCCGGCCCGGCCAGCAGCGCCTCGATGGCCGGGTCGCTGCCGGCGGCCATTTCCAGGCCCAGCGCGCTGATTACCTTGAAGGTCGAACCGGGACTCTGGTGGGCGCCGCCGTCGTGCTGCAGCGCCGGCAGGCGCAAGGGGCTGCCGGCCGGATTGACCCGGTCGAAATCGCGCACCTCGGCCCAGTTGTCGGCGCCGACGGCGGCCGCGCCGGCGCCCGCCGCCGCCAGCACGTCGCCGCTTTCGGCGTCGAGGAAGACCAGGCCGGCGCGCCGCCCCGGCGGCGGCGCCTGGCCGCCGGCGCAGACCTTGCCGTTCCAGCGGCCGCGGCGCATGCCGACGCAGTCAAGCGCGCCCTGGCTCAGCGTTTGCAGCGCCAGCTCGAGCGACAGCGTCGCCTCGGCCGGCGCGGACAGGCGCCCGAGCATGCCGGCCACGCTGTTGTCGTGCTGCGGATTCAGGCCCAGCAGCGGTGCCAGGCCGGCCGCCGTCGCCGCCGCGGTCGGCGCGCCGTCGGCCCACAACAGGACGCCGTCGCGGTCGCGCAGCAGCACCGGCGCGGCGACGCGCGCCGCGCCGCGCACCGGCGCCAAGGCGCCGCCGTCGAGCGGCTGCCACAGCAGTTTGCCGGCCGCCACGCGCAGGTGGCGGTATTGCTGGTCCTTCTGGCCGCCAAGCATGGACACGTCGAGCGGGCGCACCTCGAGGCGCAGCGCGCGCGCGCCGGCCAGCGGCGTCAGCGTCAGGTGCTGGACCGCGTCGGGCGCCGGGCAGGCGCGCCCGCTGCAAGCCGGCCGGACGTGGGCGCGCGCGCCGTCGACGCCGGCCAGGCGCCCGGCCAGCAGCAGTTCAAACGTCTCGGCGCCGCTGGCCGGGCGCGCCAGCGCCAGCGTCAAGGTCAATGTCGGGCCGGGCGTGGCCGAGCCGCCCGCCGACGGCCACTGCGCCGCGCGCTGCCACGGCGCCCAGCCCCGCGGCAGTTCGGCGAACAGGCGCGCCGCCGCCGCCGGCATGTGTTCGCTGGTCGGCACGCCGGCGGCGCCGGCGCGCGCTTGCCACAGGTCCGGCGCAGCGCCGGCCTTGGCGCGCCACGCCAGCAGGCGCAGTTCGCCGTTGAAGATGTCGACCTGCTGGCGCAGGTAGGCGCCGTCGGCGTGCTGGTAGAGCCGCTTGATCAGTTTGGCGCCGGCGGCGTCGAGCCGCACGCCGCCCCAGCCGGCCAGCTCGGCGGCGCGCGCCGAGGCGTCCGCCGCGGCCCACAGCGCCAGGTCGCGCGGCACCAGCTCGACCCGCCCGGCGGCGGACAGGCGCAGCATGCCGCGCGCCTGCAGGTCGAGGAACAGGGCCTGGTCTTCCAGCGCCGTCGATGGCGCCGCCGGTACCAGGTAAGAGCCGGGCGCGAGGCGCGCGCTGACCGGCTTGCCGCGCGCCGGGAAGGCCGTCACCAGCGCCTTCGCCGGTGCGCCGCCGGCCACGGCACGGTATAACTGCACCAGCAATTCACCGGCCCGCGGGCAGGCCGCGCTGGCGCGGCGTTCAAGACGCAGCGCCGTGTCGGCGCCCCACAACAACCAGCCGTGCTGGCGCAGCGCCACCTGGGCGCTGGCGCCTTCGACGATCTGGCCCAGGCTGGCGTCGCTGACCCAGCGCGCCACGCCCTGCCCGCTGCGCCAGCTCAGTTGCAGCTGCTGGCCATCGGCATCGGCGAAATCGGCCAGCGCCAGGCCGCTGATCTGCACCTCGGGCATGGCGGCGCCGGTGTTGCCGCGCGCGTCGGCGCCGTCGGCCACCAGCAGCACGTTGCGCAGGGTCACGGCGGCGGCGCCGACGCCGTCGTTGCGCGCCACCCAACGCCGCACGTCGTCGAAGCGGTACCCCAGGCGCAGCGGCGCCAGGCGCGGCTTGGCCGGGTCCAGCAACTGGCTGCACAGGTCGACCCGCACCGGCGCGGCGGCGCGCATGCCGGCGGCGATCAGCAGGACGCCGCCGGCTTTCAACTGCAGCGTCAGCGCGGCCCGGGTCGGCACGCTGAAGGCGGCGCCCGGCAGCACCGCCTGGTAGGCCTGCAGCACGCGCGCGTCGTCCGCCGCGCCCGGCGCCAGCGCGCCCAGATGGCGGGCGTGGCCGACGATCAGCGCGGCGCCGGCCACGCCCGCCAGCGCGCCGGCCAGGCCGAGCCAGAATGCCGGCGCCGGTCCGCCGGCGCCCGCGCGCGCGCCCGGCAGCCAGGCCGTCAGCTTGCGCGCCGGCGCGACCGCACCGGCGCGCAAATTGGCGGCGCGGCGGCGCGCCCGCCGACGCTCGGCCAGCCCTTGCAATACGGTGTGGATGAAGCGTGCCATCGGCCCCTCTTGAGCGTGAAGTGAGCGCGCCCGGCGCGGCGCCGGCGGTCTCACCAGCCTATAGCGGAGGGCCGAGCAAATCGGCCGCGCCGGCGCGCGCCGTGGCCTGCGCCGCATGAAATTCGGCGCCCGATCGCAAAACACAATCCGGCGGCCGTTATTTGCAGTTTATCCCGCAAAAAGCGCCCCCTGTCGCAATCCCGTGGCGGCGGACCCGGCGCGCCGTTAAAGTTCACCCATACCCACTCCCCCCTGAAAGGAAATATCATGAAAGTTCTCAAAAACATGGAAATCGTCTTCACCGTTGCCGCCGCTCTGGCCTGCGCCGCCGCGTACGTCAGCGTCAGCCAGCCGCGGCAGCAAGCGCCGGCCGGCGCCATCGCCGCCCTGGCCGCCCCGGCCGCCAGCGCCCATGCCGCCACGCCGATTCAAGTGGTGGTCATCCGCGGCAAACGCATGACCGCGCAAGAAAAAATCCAGTCGCTGCAGGAAGAACGCAAGGAAGCCATGCTGGCCCTAAATGAGAGCAAGGCGTGATCGCCCCTCCCGGCCCGGACGCCGGCCCGGGCGGAACCCAGGCAGGCGCGCCGATCACGCGGCCGTCTGTTCTCTAGCGAACATGAGCTTGTGCAAATAGTGTGTCAAATGTAAAGAGTTGCATCGGTTGCGCCAGCGCGCCCAACACCCCGCTATAGTCCATTTCAAGTAATAACGAAATGGAGACACGGATGAAACCCAATTTCTACGCAGCAGCAATGCTCGCCATCAGCTCGGCCGCCTTCCTGCCGACACAAGCGATGGCCCAAATCGACGTCAACATTGCCATCAGCGATGCGCCGCCCCCGCCCAGATTCGAAAGCGCGCCACAAGCGCGCCGCGGCTACGTGTGGGCGCCCGGATACTGGAACTGGGACGGCCGCCGCCACGTGTGGGCCGCCGGCCAGTGGCAACCGGAGCGCCAGGGCAGCCAGTACCGCCCCGCCCAGTGGGTGCGCGAGAACGACGGCTGGCGCCTGAACCAGAGCGGCTGGGTCGCGCTGCAAGCCCATCCGGTGGCCGTCGACTACGTGCAAGTGGCGCCGCCGCCGCCACGCTATGAACGCACACCGCGCGCGCGCCACGGCTATGTCTGGTCGCCGGGGCATTGGGAATGGCGCGGCCGGCGCCATGCCTGGGTGGCCGGCAACTGGATCGCCGAACGCCGCGGCTACGTCTACCGCAACCCCGCCTGGGCCCAGCGCGACGGTCGCTGGTACATGGAACAGGGCCGCTGGTCGCAGCACGGCGGACGCGGCGATAGCGACCGCGACGGCATCCCGAACCGCTACGACCGCGACAACAATAATGTACCGGTGCGATACGAGCGCGAGCACGACCGCGACCGCGACGGCGTGCCCGACAGCCGCGACCACGACCGCGACAACGACGGCGTGCCGAACCATCGCGACCCGGACCGCGACAATGACGGCGTGCCGAACCGCTACGACAGCCGGCCGGATAATCCGCGCCGCAACTAATAGATGGCGCATGGCGGGCGCCCGGGGTCGAACCGCAAGGTCCGACCCCGTTTTTACGTCCGCAGCTTCGGTCCAGCCCAGCTCTTCTGTATTACAATCCCGGCACGATTGATAGCTCAGCAGGGATGGACATGGAGGTTGCAGATTTGAACTACGGGTCCGACCCCTCCGGCCTGGTGTGGGGCTTCCTGTTCGGCCGCGGCGCGCAGGTGCGGGCGCTCGACTCCGCCGCCGCGCTTGAGTGGCTCAGCCAGCCCGCCCAACAGGCGCCGGCCGAATTCATCTGGCTGCACTTCAACCTGGCCAACGCCGCCAGTGAAAACTGGCTGAAAAACCACGTCGTGCTGGCCGACGAGTTCTACGAAACCCTGCACGAGGGTTCGCGCTCGACCCGCATCGAACTGGCCGATAACAGCATGATCGCCGTCATCAACGACGTGCTGCATAATTTTTCCTTCGAGGCGTCCGACATTTCGACGCTCTGGCTCAGCGTCACCGAACGCGTCGTCATCAGCGCCCGGCGCGCGCCGCTCAGCTCGATCGAGCGGCTGCGCCAGGCGGTCACCGCCGGCGAGTCGATCCGCTCGGCGGCCGAGCTGCTGATCCACCTGCTGCGCGACCAGGCCGACGTGCTCGTCAACATCGTGCGCGTCGCCGTCGCCCGCGTCGACGACATCGAGGACAAACTGCTCGACGGGCGCGCCTTGCACAAGCGCGAAGACCTGGGCGCGCTGCGGCGCGTGCTGGTGCGGCTGCAGCGCCTGCTGGCGCCGGAGCCGTCGGCGTTGTTCCGCCTGCTGATGCGCCCGACCGGCTGGGTGGCCGAACTCGACACGCAGGAATTGCGCCAGTCGACCGAGGAGTTTTCGGTCGTGCTCAGCGACATGTCCTCGCTGCAGGAACGCATCAAGTTGCTGCAGGAGGAAATCGCCGCCCGCGTCAGCGAGCAAAACAACCGCAGCCTGTACGTGCTGACCATCGTCACCGTGCTGGCGCTGCCGATCAACATCTTCGCTGGCATGCTGGGCATGAACGTCGGCGGCATCCCGCTGGCCGGGCATCCGCACGGCTTCCTGATCGTCGCCGTGGTCGTCCTCACCTTCACCGTCGCCGCCGGTCTGCTGGTGCTGCGGGTGCAAAAAAACCGCTGACGGCGCGACCGGCCAGGCTTGAAAAAACAGCCGGCGCGCGCCAATTAGACGACCGGTCTAATTATGCTGTACCATGTGTGCATGAGTTCAGAAAACAAAGACGTGCGCCAGCATATCCTCGACACCGGCATCGCCATTATCAGCGGCAAGGGCTTCGCCGCCGTGGGCCTGAACGAGATCTTGTCGAGCGCGAATGTGCCGAAGGGTTCCTTCTATCATTATTTTAAGTCGAAGGAGGCGTTCGGCGAGGCCCTGCTGGACAGCTATGTGGCCGGCTATCTGACCCAACTCGACCAGGCGCTGCGCCCGGACGGCAGCCCGGCGGCGCAACGCTTGATGGCGTACTGGGCCGGCTGGCTCGACACCCAGGACACCGCCTGCGCCGAAGGCAAGTGCCTGGTCGTCAAGCTGGCCGGCGAAGTGTCCGATATGTCCGAGGCGATGCGCATGGCGCTGTTGCGCGGCACCACGATGATTTGCCGCCGCCTGGCCGCCTGCATCGTCGACGGCGTCGCCGACGGCTCGCTGCGCGGTCCGTTCGACGCTGATCGCACCGCGCTGACGCTGTACCAGATGTGGCTGGGGGCGTCGCTGCTGACCAAACTCAGGCGCGACCGCAGCGCGCTGGAAACGGCGATGGTCGCCACGCTGGGCCTGTTGAAGCTGGACCCCGGCAACCACGCCGACTGACTAGCATGATTTTCGCAGGTCGGGTTAGCCGGAACGGCGTAAGCCGACTGGCGTCGGCAGCGGCTCGGCGTCGGATGACGCGATCCGCCTACGACACACCCCGGGTCCGCCCCGGTATTTTTTCACCGCAGACTAGACGACCAGTCTAATTTAGGAATAAACATGCAGAATTTTGAATTTTACAATCCGACCAAAATCGTCTTCGGCGCCAACACCATCGCCACACTCGCGAAGCTGGTGCCCGAGGGCGCCCGCGTACTGATGTTGTACGGTGGCGAAAGCGCCGAAAAGACCGGCACGCTTGCCGAGGTGCGCGCGGCGCTCGGCCAGCGCGTGGTGCGCGAATTCGGCGGCATCGAACCGAACCCGAGTTACGAAACGATGCTGCGCGCGCTGGCCCAGGTGCGCGAAGAGAAGCTCGACTTCCTGCTGGCGGTGGGCGGCGGCTCGGTAATCGACGGCACCAAGTTCGTCGCCGCGGCGGCCAGCTACGGCGGCGAGCCGTGGGACATCCTGCAAAGCGGCGGCGCCGTGGTCAAGGCAGCCCTGCCCTTCGGCACCGTGCTGACGCTGCCGGCGACCGGCTCGGAAATGAACAACGGCGCCGTCATCACGCGCCAGTCCAGCCACACCAAGCTGCCCTTCCACAGCAGCCACGTGTTCCCGCGCTTTTCGGTGCTGGACCCGAGCAAGACCTTCAACCTGCCCACCAAGCAAGTGGCAAACGGCGTGGCCGACGCCTTCGTCCACATCGTCGAGCAATACCTGACCTACCCGGCCGGCGGCATGGCGCAGGACCGCTTCGCCGAGGGCTTGCTGCAAACGCTGGTCGAGATCGCGCCGCGGGCGCTGGCCAAGCCGGACGACTACGAGGTGCGCGGCAACCTGATGTGGGTCGCCGCGCTCGCCCTGAACGGCCTGATCGGCGCCGGCGTGCCGCAGGACTGGGCCACCCACCTGATCGGCCACGAGCTGACGGCGCTGTACAACATCGACCACGCGCGCACGCTGGCCATCGTGCTGCCGTCGGTGTTGCAGTCGCAGCGCGAACACAAGCGCGCCAAGCTGCTGCAATACGGCGCACGGGTCTGGGGCATCGACGCCGGCAGCGAGGATGAGCGCATCGACGCCGCCATCCACGCCACCCGCGCCTTCTTCGAGGGCCTGGGCATCGGTACGCGCCTGTCCGACTACGGCCTGGGCCGGGAAGCGGTCGACGCCGTCGTCGCGCAACTGGAGGCGCACGGCATGAGCGCGCTCGGCGAGCACAAGAACATCGACCTGGCCGCCAGCCGGGCCATCCTGACCGCCGCGCTGTAAGCCCACCGGACCACGTCCGCTTCCCGCCTCGGCTACACGGCCCAGGCGCGCTCGCGAACCGCATCGCCTTAAAAAATTCGCTACCATGTCCCATGTCAACCCCACCCAAGGAGTAACAAGATGAATGTATTAATGGTTTTGACTTCGCACGACCAGCTCGGCGACACCGGCCGCAAAACCGGCTTCTGGCTGGAAGAGTTCGCCGCGCCCTATTATGTGCTGAAGGATGCCGGCGCGACGGTCACGCTGGCCTCGCCGCTGGGCGGCCAGCCGCCGCTGGACCCGAAAAGCGACGAAGCCGACGCGCAAACCGAGGCCACGCGCCGCTTCAAGGACGACCCGGCGGCGCAGCGCGAGTTGGCCGCCACGCTAGCGCTGGGCACAATCTCCGCGGCCGGCTACGACGCCGTGTTCTACCCGGGCGGCCACGGCCCGCTGTGGGACTTGGCCGAAGACAAGGCCTCAATCGCGCTGATCGAGGCGATGCAGGCGGCCGGCAAACCGGTCGCGGCGGTGTGCCACGCGCCCGGCGTGCTGCGCCACGTCAAGGGCGTCGACGACGCGCCGCTGGTCAAGGGCAAACGGGTCACCGGCTTCACCAACACCGAGGAAGACGCGGTCGGCTTGAGCAAGGTCGTCCCCTTCCTGGTCGAAGACGTGCTCAAGGAGAACGGCGGCATCTATTCCAAAGGCGCCGACTGGGCCTCGTACGTGCTCACCGACGGCATCTTGATCACCGGCCAGAACCCGGCCTCGTCCGAGGCCGCCGCAGAGGCGCTGCTCAAGCTGCTGGCCCAGTCTAGATAATCAAACCAACGGCGTCACCCCGGGGCCGGAGCTGGAGGTCCGACCTTCTCGCCTCGACCCCGGCTCTGGCCTGGATTGGTTTCAGCGTTGCCGGCCCGCGCGCCCCAGATCAAGTTGCGAGCTAGCATTCTTCCCGCCGTCCCCCTTGCTTGGCTATAATAAAAAAAACTTACCGATTTGAACATTGGCGCAGCCTCGGGGACCGGAAAAATGGCAGATCACGAAATCGCGAAACCCACCAAAAACGTCTACAACCTGTTCACCCCCAAGGAACGCTCCTTGTGGCACAAGGCGCGCGAAATCGGCCAGGAAATACTGATCATCGTGGTCGCGGTCAGCGCCAGCATCTGGCTGTACAGCATTGCCGCGCACCGTCAGGAGCAACAACAGGTGCAAAGCTTTCTGCTCGGCTTGAAAAGCGACCTGCAAGGCGATCTGGTCCGGCTCAACGAAGTCATCGCCGGCAAGCGCGCCGTCGACGCCAACTACCAATATCTGGCCGCGCTTGACGCCAACGACGCGCCCGCCAAGGCCAGGCTGGACGCCGCCATGGCGCTGACGGCCGGCGATATCGCGTTTTCGCCCCAGTTGGGCCGCTACGAGGGCTTCAAGTCAAGCGGCAAGCTGATGAATATCGACAACGAAGCGCTGCTGGAAAAAATTCTCGCCTTGTACCAGCACAAGCTGCCGCAGATCCAGTCCGCCGAGGGAGGCTGGAACTCGGTCGAACGCCATTTCCTCGACTATATGGACGACGGCGTCGACGCCGCCGCCGGTGCCGACACACGCCTGAAGCTGCTCACCGCGGCCAAGGGCCGGCGCCTGCTTGCGCGCATGGCGCAACTGAACCAGCGCTATGACAGCTATCAAGCCTACGCAGCGCTCGGCAAACTCATCATCAATGACATCGAGCAAGCCTATCCCGGCGCCAAGGGCACGCCGTCCCGTTGACCAGCGCCATGACAGCATTCGAGCAACTGAGCGCCGCCGCGCACCACGGCGAACGCGTGCGCGCGCGCCGGCTGGCCAAGAGCTCCGCCATCCCCGAAGCGCAGGCGCTCAGGCGGACCCTGGAACAGGTGGCCGGCGCGCCGGGTTTGCCCGCGCTGCTGGCCGCGCGCGCACAGGCGCGCGAGGCCGACGCCGGACGGCGCGCCGCGAAGCGCCGGCAACAGGCCGACAAGCTGGCCTCGAAACAAGCCGGCAACGCGGCGCCGGCGACGGCCTGGCAGGCCTGGTTCGACGGCTCGGCCCACCCGAACCCGGGGCGCATCGGCATCGGCGCGCTGCTGGCCGGCCCGGCCGGCGAACGCGTTGAAATCAGCCGGCGCGCCGGCCACGGCAATAGCGGAGAAGCCGAATACAGCGCCCTGCTCGCCTTGCTGGAGGCGGCCGTGCTGGCGCAACCGGCCGAACTGGTGGTGTACGGCGACAGCCGCGTCGTCATCGACGATGTCAACCGCGTGACGGCGGGCGCGGCGACGCTGGCGCCGCAGCGCGGCCGCGCCGACGCCTTGATCGCGCAATTGCGCCGGGTGACGCTGCAATGGATTCCGCGGCACAGGAACGCCGCGGCCGACCGCTTGTCGCAGCAAGGCGTCGGCATGGCCGACAGCGGCGACGCCGACTGGGCCGGCGACGCGGCCCCGTGAAGCCCGCAACGCTTACGCGGCGAGGCGTTCGACCAGTCCCATTTCCGGGCTCGACATCAGTTGGTCGATGTCGATCAGGATCAGCATGCGCTCGTCCAGCGTGCCCAGGCCGATCACATAATCGGTGTCGAGGGCCTGGCCCATGTCCGGCGCCTCCTTGATTTGCCCGGGCAGCAGCGTCGTCACGTCGGAGACGCGATCGACCACCATGCCGACGACGCGGTGGCCGATGTTGAGGATGATGACGACGGTAAACTGGTCGTAGCTGGGCGCGCCCAGATTGAACTTGATGCGCATGTCGACGATCGGCACGATGATGCCGCGCAAATTGACCACGCCCTTGACGAACGCGGGCGCGTTGGCGATGCGCGTCGGCGCCTCGTAGCTACGAATCTCGCTCACTTTTTGAATGTCGATGCCGTACTCTTCCTGGCCCAGCGTGAACGCCAGGTACTCGGCGGCTTTGGCGCACGCGGCGTCGGCGTTGGCGGCGACGCGGCCTTGATGGGCGTCGTGGGAAGTGTTGCTCATGGTCGATTCCTTGAATAGGTCGCCGCCGCGCCACGCGGTGGCGGGAATGGCGGCGGCAGGCGGTGCGCGGTACAAAACCGGGCCGGTTAATTGCCTAGCGGCAATGTTACCGCAAATGGAAAGGCTTTCCTAGCGAAATAATTCCTCCCAGCAATTGCACGCTGGACCGGCGGCCGGCCCGACACGCGCCAAGCCGGGCCGCCGACCGGCGCCGCGCTTAGCGCAGGTGCGGGAATTCGGCCGAATAGGCGAACTCCATGGCGCAGGGGACGCCGCGGCACAGGCCCGGCTTGTATTTTTCCGCCATCAGCACCGTGGCCGCCAGTTTGCTGGTTTTGTCGCCGGGCGAACGCAGGATCTCGACCGCGCTGGCGTCGCCCCTGCTGTCGACCCTGACCACCATCCGCAGCGGCCCCCGCTCCGGCAAGCGCCGCTGGGCCGCGCGGATGCTGTTTTGCAGGCGCGCCATGCCGTTGGCGGGGAACGGCGGCTCGTCGTCGGCCGCCATGCCGTGGTAGGCGGCGCGCCGGGCGCGCTTGCCCTCGACGCTCAAGTCGGCGTAGCGGCGCTTCGGCGCCACCCCGCCGGCCGCCGCGTCGCGCCGTATATACGGCCCGGTGCGGGCTTCGCCGTCGCGCAGCGTGAGCTGGGCGGGCGTGTCGTCGATGCCCTTCGCATGCTGGCAACACAGAACAAGCGCGGCCGCAACACAGGCGAAAATTCGCATGTTCATTTCCTCGGGATATTAACGTACATCAGCAATAGTTACATTTTGCTTAATATTAGTGGAATTTGCAAATTTATAATGTATCCGTGGTCGGCGCGCATGTCGCCGCGCACATAAAAAAGCCGCAAATAGCGTGCCGGACGGCCATTGAGTTGCGCCGTTTCATGCCACAATTACGCCGCACAATCATTCACGCGAGCAGACAAAAAACATGGATACACAGCTAAGCAATTGGCACCCGCGCCTGACCGCGCTGGCCGGCGGCGCCGTTGGCGAGGACGGCGCGCACGACCTCAACCATCTGCACCGGGTCTGGCGCAACGCCGCCATCTTGCTCGAGGAGCATCGCGGCGCCGACGCCCTGATCGTGCTGGCGGCCTGCTATTTGCACGACCTGGTCAATTTACCGAAAAACCATCCGCAGCGCCATTTGGCGTCGCGCCAGGCGGCCCGGCTGGCGCAGACGCGCCTCAGCGCGCTCGGCTTTCCGGTCGACAAGCTGGCCGGCGTCGCCCACGCCATCGAGACCCACAGTTTTTCCGCCGCGCTGACGCCGGAGACGATCGAGGCGAAGATCGTCCAGGACGCCGACCGCATCGACGCGCTCGGCGCCGTCGGCTTGGCGCGCATGTTCTACACGGCCGGACGCATGGGTTGCGCGCTGGCGCACGCCGACGACCCGATGGCGCTGCACCGCGAGCTCGACGACCGCGCCTTTTCGCTCGACCATATTGAGACCAAGCTGGCCACGCTGCCGGGCAAGATGCAAACCGGCGCAGGGCGGCGCCTGGCGCAGGCCCGGCTCGCCCTGTTGACGGCCTTCCGCGACGACTTCATCAACGAGTGGGCCACCAGCCCGGCCACGCCCTGAGGCGCGGCCGCCTGCGCCGCGCCGCCCCCCGAACCACTACTTCGACCTTATGACACCTGACACCAGCGGCACCAGCGGCACCAACGGCACCAGCCATACGCGCGACGACGCCAGCGCCGCGGCCGCGCCCGCATCGGCCGGCAACCTCAATTTCGTCCTGGTCTGCGTCTTCATCGACATGCTCGGCATCGGCCTGGTGGTGCCGGTGCTGCCGATTCTGGTGGGCGAGTTCGTCGCCGGCCGCGACGCCCAGGCGCTCTGGTTCGGCGTGCTGGCGGCCGTCTTCGGCTTGCTGCAATTCGTCTTCATGCCGATGCTGGGCGCCATCAGCGACCGCGTCGGGCGGCGCCCGGTGCTGATGTACTCGATGGCCGGCATGTGCCTGAACTTCCTGGCCACCGGCTTGGCGCCGAACCTGGCCTGCCTGTTCATCGGCCGCGTCATAGGCGGCATCTCGTCGGCCAGCATGTCGGTCGCCTCGGCCTACGCCTCCGACATCTCGACGCGCGAGAACCGCGCCAAGAGCTTCGGCAAGGTCGGCGCCGCCTTCGGCCTGGGCTTCATATGCGGGCCGATGCTGGGCGGCCTGCTCGGCTCGGTCAACCTGCAACTGCCGTTTTTCGTCGCCGCCGCGCTGTCGGCCGGCAACCTGTTGTACGGCTATCTGTACGTGCCGGAATCGCTGGCGCCGGCGCAGCGCGCGCCGTTCAAGCTGACGGCCGTCAACCCGTTCGCGGCGCTGGCCAAGCTGGGCCGGCGCACCGAAATCCGCGGCCTGGTGGTGGCCTTCGGCATTATGACCTTCGCCCAGATGATGTTGCAGTCGACCTGGGTGCTGTACACCCACTTCCGCTTCGACTGGAGTCCGCGCGAAAACGGCATCGCCCTGTTTTGCGTCGGCCTGTGCGCGGCGGTGGTGCAGGCCGCGCTGCTGGGGCCGCTGATCAAGCGCTTCGGCGAAGTCCGCCTGGCGCTGCTGGGCATGAGCTCCGGCTGCATCACCTTCCTGCTGTACGGCCTGGCCACCGAAGGCTGGATGATGTACGTCTTCATCCTGTGCAACCTGCTGGCGTTCGCCGCCGCACCCGCGCTGCAGGGCCTGATCTCGAAGTCGGCCGAGGCGCACGAACAGGGCGAGTTGATGGGCTCGCTGCAATCGATCAGCAGCCTCGGCGTCGTCGTCATGCCGCTGGTGGGCAGCGTGATCCTGGGTGAGGTGAGCCACCTGCCGGCCAACGACTGGCGCATCGGCAGCAGCTTTTTCGTCTGCTCGGCGATGCAGGCGCTGGCCATCGTCGTGGCTTGGCGCTATTTCGACGGGCGCCGGGCGGCGCGCGAACTGGCGCCGTGACGGCGCGCCAAGATCGTGCGATTTAACAACAAATCGACAACGATACACAGAGCACAGCGCAGTCCCGATTCCGCATCACCGCATGGATGCACAGCTATGGCACACTCTTCCTCCCCTTTGCGCCGCGCGCTGGCCTTATTCGGCCTGGCGGCGCCCCCGCTGGGCTGGGCCGATTGCTCGCGCGACATCATCGTGCCGGTCGCGCCGATCGGCCTGAGCGTCGTCGTCAGCCCGAACGCCATCGGCGGCATCTATCCGCAGCTGCTGCGCGGCCTCGGCGCCAAGGCCGCTTGCAACGTCGTCTTTTCGGCGGCGCCGCGCGCCCGCCTCGAAGTGATGTACGAGACCGGCTCGGCCGAAGTGCTGATTCCGGCCAGCGGCACGCCGCGGCGCGACCAGCACGGCCGGTTCGTGCCGCTGCTCGGCAGCCGGCCGCCGCTGATCTCGGTGCACAGCGCGCGCGCGCCGATCCACAGCGTGCAGGACTACCGTGCGGAGATTTTGTCCGGCAACATCCGGCCGCGCTGAACAATGCCCAGCCACGTCGTCGCCATCGTCCTCTTCGCGGCCCTGCTACACGCCAGCTGGAACGCCATCGTCAAGGCCGGCAAGGACACCTTCCTGACGACCGTGCTGGTGGCCGCCGGCGCCGCCCTGATCGCGGCGCTGGGCTTGCCGATGCTGTCGCCGCCGGCGCCGGCCAGCTGGCCCTTCCTGGCGGCCTCGGCGTTGGCGCAACTGGCCTACTACGCGCTGCTGGCGGCGGCCTACCGCGGCGCCGACATGAGCCAGGCCTACCCCCTGATGCGCGGCAGCGCGCCGCTGCTGGTGGCGCTGGCCAGCGGCCCGCTGATCGGCGAGCACCTGTCGGCCCGGCAGGCGCTGGCCGTCGCCTGCATCTGCGCCGGCATCCTCGGCCTGTATGTCGGTGGCGCCGGCAAGGGCGCGGCGGCGCGCCGCGGCAGCGTGTACGCGCTGCTGAACGCCGGCGTGATCGCCGCCTACACGCTGATCGACGGCGTCGGCGTGCGCCGCTCCGGCGCACCGGCCGCCTACACGATGTGGATTTTCCTGCTGACCGGCGGCGCGCTGCTGGGCTGGACCCTGGCGACCCGCCGCGCCGCGCTGTTGGACTATGCGCGCGGCAACTGGCGCCTGGACGCGCTCGGCGGCGCCGGCACGCTGGCCTCCTACGGCCTGGCGCTGTGGGCGATGACACAGGCGCCGGTGGCGAGCATCGCGGCGCTGCGGGAAACGGCGATCCTGTTCGCCATCGCCATCGCCGGCGTTTTCCTGCGCGAGACAATCAGCCCGCGCCGCTACGTGGCCATCGGCCTGGTCGCCTGCGGCGCGGCGGCGATGCGGCTGGCATGAGCTTGCCGGAAAGCGACGCCCAACGTCGCGTACGGCAAGCAATGCGACACCGCGCCGGCTAAACCTCGCTCTGCTTCCAGCACGAACACCAAAACCGCAAGCCCGGCATTGCACGGGACGGGGAGCAGCCGGCGTTTGCGGTCCCGCATCGGCAACGATCCGGCCAGGGCGATTGCATGAAGAATCAGGCCGGCAGCCCCAAGACCTTGGCAAGATAGTCGGCGCTCCATCCTGCCTTTAAGCGTTTGCTGGCGATTC